>JAVXWK010000533.1:0-20597 GCA_032230575.1 Pseudonocardiales bacterium
AGCAGCCGGCCAAGGTCATGCGCATCGGCACCATGATCAAGCAGTTGCTGGAGGAGGTCCGCGCCGCACCGCTCGACGAGGCCTCCCGCGAGCGGCTCAAGGAGATCCACGAGAACTCCATCTAGGAGCTCGAGGACGGCCTGGCGCCGGAGCTGCGCGAGGAGCTGGAGCGCCTGTCGCTGCCGTTCACCGAGGAGGGCACTCCGAGCGACGCCGAGCTGCGGATCGCCCAGGCCCAGCTCGTCGGCTGGCTGGAGGGTCTGTTCCACGGCATCCAGACGGCCCTGTTCGCGCAGCAGATGGCCGCACGCGCGCAGCTCGAGCAGATGCGCGGGCGTGCGCTTCCGGCCGGTACCGGGGACGTCCAGGACGCCGGACCGACGGGCAAGGGGACGGGGCAGTACCTCTGACCCCTGCGCGGGCCCTACCATGCGGCCCACAGCAAAGTGGTGTTAGGAGTCGAACGTGCTCGACCGAGTTCGCCGGAGTCTAGAACCCGGCTACTTCCGCAAGGCCCTCCGCGACAAGCTGATGCGGGCGGTCGAAGACGCGGTCCGTCCCATGCACGCGGTTCAGCAGGGACGCATCGACGACCTCCAGCACCAGCTCAACGAGGCGCTGCGGTACCAGGGTGACCGGCTCGCCGAGCTCACCGCGAACTACGAGCACCGCGCCCGCCGCGACCTGTTCTTCGCGGCCGAACGGGACGCCGCGGCGGACAGCGCCAGATTCGCGCTCGAGACGATGCCGACGGCGCCGCACTTCCCGCACCCGCACGAGACGCTCAACCACGCGCTGAGCCTCCTGGACACCGACGGCATGGTGCTGGAGTTCGGCGTCTACACCGGCACGACGCTGAAGATCATCTCGGCGGCCGTCGAAGGCCGTGAGATCTACGGCTTCGACTCGTTCACCGGCCTGCCGGAGGACTGGCGGACCGGGTTCTCGGCCGGCGCGTTCGGCGTCGACCAGCTGCCTGACGTGCCCGGCGCCGAGCTCATCGCCGGCTGGTTCGACGAGGTGCTGCCCGGCTTCGTCGCCGAGCACCCCGGCCCCGTCGCGTTCCTGCACGTCGACTGCGACCTCTACTCCTCGACCAAGACCGTGCTGGAGCACGTCGGGTCGCGGCTGCGGGTCGGGTCCGTCGTGCTGTTCGACGAGTACTTCAACTACCAGGGCTGGCGCGACCACGAGCACAAGGCGTGGATGGAGTTCACCGCCGAGACCGGCATCAAGTTCAGCTACGAGGGGTACTCGGTCGACCACGAGCAGGTGATCGTGAAGATCACCGAGGTGCCGGGACAATCCGGACGTTGACCTGGCCGTGACCGACCGGGGGCGAGGTCGTTCAGAACTCGCCGGTACGCTCAGTCCTCGTGCAAGCCACCAGTACGCTCGACCATCCTGAGGCACCCCCTGCCGCCAACTCCAGGACGTTCGGCCGCGCCTTCGAGGACATCACGACAGCCTGGAAGCACCGCGAGCTGTGGGGCCACCTGGGCTGGCAGGACATCAAGCAGCGCTACCGCCGGTCGGTCATCGGGCCGTTGTGGATCACCATTTCGATGGGCACCACAGCGCTGGCCCTCGGTCTGCTGTACTCCCAGCTCTTCCACGAAAACGTGCCGACGTTCCTGCCCTACGTCACCGCCGGGTTCGTGATCTGGGGCTTCATCCTCGGCTGTGTGACCGAGGGCACGGACGTGTTCATCGCCAACGAGGGCATCATCAAGCACCTCCCGGCGCCGATCACGGTGCACGTGCTGCGGCTGGTGTGGCGCCAGACCCTCTTCTTCGCGCACAACCTGATCGTCTACCTGGTCGTCGTGGCGATCTTCTTCCCGACGCTCAGCCAGCCCTACACGATGTCCAACGACCCCCAGGTCAAACCGGGCATCAGCTGGGAGATCCTGCTGGCGATCCCGGGCTTCGCGCTGCTGGCGATCAACGGCATCTGGATCGCGCTGCTCTTCGGCATCATCAGTACCCGCTTCCGCGACATCCCGCCGGTCGTCACCAGCTTCATCAACCTGGTGTTCTTCATGACGCCGATCGTCTGGCACGCCGGTGTGCTCAACAAGGTGGCCGGCGAGGACGGCGGCAGCTGGCGGATCCTGATCGCCGAGCTCAACCCGATCTACCACTACGTCGAGATCGTCAGGGCGCCACTGCTGGGCCACGTCGTCGACTGGCACCACTGGGCGGTGGTCGGCACCCTCACGGTCGTCGGCTGGACGCTCGCACTCATCGCACTGCGCAACTGGCGCGCCCGCGTCTCGTACTGGGTCTAGGAGGAGGTCGGCACCATGGTCAGCATCGACGTCTGGAACGCATCCGTCGACTTCCCGATCTTCGACGCCAAGTCGAGGTCGCTGAAGAAACTCGCGCTCGGCAAGGTCGGCGGCAAGATCGGTTCTGAGGGCCGCGTCCCGATCATCGAGGCGCTGCACGACGTCACGTTGTCGCTCAAGCACGGCGACCGCGTCGGCCTCGTCGGCCACAACGGCGCGGGCAAGTCGACGTTGCTGCGCCTGCTCGCGGGCATCTACGAGCCGACCCGCGGCAGCCAGCGCATCGTCGGCAAGGTCGCGCCGGTCTTCGACCTCGGCGTCGGCATGGACCCGGAGATCTCCGGGTACGAGAACATCATGATCCGCGGCCTCTTCCTGGGGATGACCCGCAAGGAGATGGAGAAGCGGGTCGACGACATCGCGGAGTTCACCGAGCTCGGCGACTACCTGTCGATGCCGCTGCGCACGTACTCGACCGGTATGCGGGTGCGGCTCGCGCTCGGCGTCGTCACCTCGATCGACCCCGAGATCCTGCTGCTCGACGAGGGCATCGGCGCGGTCGACGCGGCGTTCATGGCCAAGGCCCGCGAACGTCTCAAGGACCTCGTGAAGCGGTCCGGTCTGCTCGTGTTCGCGAACCACTCGGACGAGACGCTGCTGGACTTCTGCGACTCCGCGATCTGGATGGACGAAGGCCGCGTCAAGCAGCACGGCGGACTGCGCGAGGTGCTCACCGCGTACAAGGGCCACGACCCCTTCGAGCGGATGACCCCGGACCAGATCGCCAGGCTCGGCTACTCCTCCCCCGTCCTCAGTGGAAATGGCGGCGAATAGACCGTGAATCTCCAGGCACTGCCCAAGGGCTCCGTCGTCGCGGTGGTGGTCACCCGCCACCGCCGCGAACTGCTGGCCGAGTCGCTCAAGGCGCTCGCGACGCAGACCCGTGTCCCCGACCACCTGGTCGTCGTCGACAACGGCCCTGACCAGCCGGTCGACGACCTCGTCGAGCAGTGCCCGCTCTCCACGACCTACCTGCCCTCGCACCGCAACCTCGGCGGCGCGGGCGGTTTCGCGCTCGGCATCCTGCACGCGCTCTCGCTGGGCGCGGACTGGGTGTGGCTGGCCGACGACGACGGCCGCCCGGCCGACGAGAACGTGCTGACCGTGCTGCTCGAAGAGGCCGAGCGCCGCAACCTGGCCGAGATCTCCCCCGTCGTCACGAACATCGAGAGCCCGGACAAGCTCGCGTTCCCGCTGCGGCGCGGCCTGACGTGGAAGCGCTCGGCGGCCGAGCTCGGCACGGACTTCCTGCCGGGCATCGCGTCGCTGTTCAACGGCGCGCTGTTCCGGGCGTCCACGCTCGACGTCGTCGGTGTGCCGGACTACCGGTTGTTCTTCCGCGGCGACGAGGTGGAGATCCACCGCAGGATGGTCCGCTCCGGCCTGCCGTTCGGCACGTCGCTGCGGGTCGCGTACGTGCACCCGGACGGCTCCGACGAGTTCAAGCCGATGCTGGGCGGCAAGTTCCACGCCCAGGACCCGGAGAACCCGATCAAGCGCTACTACACCTACCGCAACCGCGGCTACCTGCTGTCACAGCCGGGCATGCGGAAGCTGGGCGCGCTCGAGGTGTTCCGGTTCGGCCTGTACTTCCTCGCCGTGAAGCGGGACCCGAAGGCGTTCGTCGAGTGGCTCAAGCTCGTGCGCCTCGGTCAGCGGGAGCGCTTCTTCCGCAAGTGACGTGATCTGCTGAGGGCGGAACCGCTACCAGCGAAACCGCCCTCAGCACGGCACGCGATCGCGGTTTGCTGTGGACATGAGCCGACTTGTGCTGTTCCTCGCCGCGAACCCCAACCCCATCACCCTCACGGTCTCCGCCGAGACGCGGGAAGACCTCGCGCCGCGGTTGACCCAGATCGTCCGCAACGGCCACACGCAGCCGATCGCGGGCCCGGACGGCCGTGAGTACGTCGTCAACTTCTCCAACGTCGTGGTCGCGCACTTCGAGTAACCGCTCGCGCACCCGAGGTGATCGGAGTAAGACGTGATGAGTGATCTCCCGACGCAGACTTCTCTCTTTGGCGGGCGCCGGCGCGTTGCTCGCGGCGTGCGGCTCGAACACCGGGCGGGGCGGCAGCGGCCAGGCCCTGAAGCAGTGGTACCACGCATACGGCGAGCCCGGCGTGCAGCAGGCGGTGCAGCGTTACGCCGAGGCGTACACCAAGATCCCGGTCGACGTGCAGTGGAACCCCGGCGACTACGACTCCAAGCTCGCGACGAGCCTGCTGTCCGACGGCGGACCGGACGTCTTCGAGTCCACCCTGCAGATCAGCTCGGTCAGGGCGAATCAGGTCGTGCCGCTCGACGACGTCTTCGGCGCCGCCAAGAACGATTTCTCCGAGTCGATTCTCGCGACGCACACCGTCGACGGGAAGATCTACGGAGTCCCGCAGGCGGTGGACATGCAGATGTTGTTCTACCGCAAGAGCTTCCTCGCCCAAGCCGGAGTTCAGCCACCGTCCACTGTGGATGAGATGATCGACGCCGCGCGCAAGCTCACCCGCGACGGGGTGAAGGGGCTCTTCGCCGGCAACGACGGTGGCGGCGGCGTGCTGGGAGGGCCCGCGCTATGGTCCGCGGGGCTCGACTACGTGCGCGACCACCAGGTCGGCTTCGACGATCCCCTTGCGGCACAGGCGATCGGCAAGCTGCGCGAGCTGTACACGAGCGGCAGCATGTTGCTCGGCGCGGTGAAGGACTGGGCGGAGCCGGACGCGTTCACCCAGGGCCTCGTCGCGATGCAGTGGACCGGGTTGTGGGCGGTTCCGGCCGTGCAGAAGGCGCTGGGTGACGACTTCGGGGTGCTGCCGTTCCCGAAGCTGGGTGCCAGTGGCCGGCCGAGCGTGCCGGTCGGCGCGTTCGGGGCGATGGTCAACGCCAAGTCGAAGCGGATCGACGAGGCGAAGGAGTTCGTGCGCTGGCTGTGGATCGAGAAGACCGACTACCAGGAGGACTTCAACCTGAGCTACGGCTTCCACATCCCGCCGCGCAGGAGCATCTCGGACAAGGCGTCGAAACTGACGTCCGGTGCGGCCGCCGACGCGGTGAAGTTCGTGCGGGACAACGCGAAGGCGTCCAACCCGCCGGACTGGACGTCGGTGATGAGGACGGCGTTCAACGACGCGGTGTCGCGGGTGGTGCGCGATGGGGCCAAGCCCGACGAGGAGCTGAAAACCGCCGCGGGGAAGGTGCGGGACGAGCTGAAGCGCCTGTACGGATGAGGCACGGACGCGCGTTCTGGCTGTTCGTCGGGCCGTTCGCGATCGGGCTGGTCGTGTTCGTGTACGTGCCGATCGGGTGGAGCCTGCTGCTGTCGTTCTTCGACGCCCGCAACACGGTGACGCCCAGCGAGTTCGTCGGGCTGCGCAACTACGCGGACATGCTGACGGACCAGCCCTTCCTGTCGAGCCTGGGCACGTTCAGCGTGTTCGCGGCCTTCATCGTGCCGCTGACGTTCGTGCTGGCTTTGGCTTTGGCGTTGCTGGTCAACCAGATCAGCTTCATGCAGGGGTTCTTCCGGTCGGTGTTCTTCCTGCCGACGGCGTGCTCGTACGTCGTGGCGTCGCTGGTGTGGAAGCTGTCGATCTTCAACGGGGTGCGGTTCGGGCTCGCGAACACCGTGCTCGGGTGGTTCGGCGCGGAGCCGGTCGCGTGGACCGTGTCGACCTCGCCGCCCTGGTACTGGCTGGTGCTCGTGACACTGCGGCTGTGGCTGCAGCTCGGCTTTTACATGATCCTGTTCATCGCCGGGTTGCAACGGATCCCGCGGCACCTCTACGAAGCCGCGTGGATCGACGGCGCCAAGCCCGGCTGGCAGACGCTGCGGTTCATCACGCTGCCGCAGTTGCGCACCACGTCGGTCGCTGTCGTGTTGTTGCTGCTCATCGCGGCGTACCAGGCGTTTGACGAGTTCTACAACGTGCTGGGGACCGACCGCGGCTACCCGCCGTTCGCGCGGCCGCCGTTGATCTACCTCTACTACACGGCGCTGGGCTCGGGCGGGCAGGACTTCGGGCACGGCAGCGCGGGGGCGGTCATCCTCACGCTGCTCATCGCGGGTGTGACGCTGTTGCAGGGCAGGGTGATCACGAGGTGAAGGCGCTGAGGTACCTGGCGCTGTCGATGGCGGCGGTGCTGTTCCTGATCCCGTTCTACCTGGTGCTGCGCAACGGCCTGGCGACCGAACAGGAGATCTCCGCCCAGGAGTGGACCTTCTGGCCGAGCGAGATCCACTGGGAGAACTTCGCCGCCTTGTTCAACAACCCGGCCGTGCCGATGGTCCGCAGCTTGGTCAACTCGCTCGTTGTCGCCGTGCTGCAGACGGTGGGTCAGCTGCTGCTGTGCGGGCTCGCGGGGTACGGGCTGGCCCGGATCCCGTACCGGCACGCGAACGTGGTGCTGTACCTCGTCGTCGCGACGCTGATGATCCCGGCGGCGGTGACGTTCGTGCCGACGTTCGTGGTCGTGTCGACCCTCGGCTGGGTCTCGGACCTGCGCGGACTCGTCGTCCCCGGCCTGTTCAGCGGCTTCACCGCGTTCCTGTTCCGGCAGTACTTCCTGAACTTCCCGCGCGAGCTCGAGGAGGCCGCGCGGATCGACGGGCTCGGGCACTGGGGCACGTACTGGCGGGTCGTGGTGCCGAACTCGAAGGGGTTCTTCGCCGCGCTCGGCGTGATCGCGTTCGTGACCAGCTGGAACCAGTTCCTCTGGCCGCTGGTGATCGCGCAGGACCAGGACTCGTGGACCGTGCAGGTGGCGCTCTCGACGTTCCTCACCGCGCAGTCGATCGAGGTCACGCAGCTGTTCCTCGCGGCGATGATCTCCATCACGCCGCTGGTGATCGTGTTCGTGGCCCTGCAACGCCTGTTCGTGCGCGGCGTGACCGAAACGGGCATCAAGGGATGACCGGCCGAACATGCAGGTCAGAGGCCTGTAGATGGCTTGCAGGTCGCTTGCAGGTTTTTTGCAGACCCGCCTGGCAGAGTTCTCACTGTCAGACCGAATGACAGCAGAACTTCCGGGGGAAATCCGAAATGAAGACCATCGCTCGCATCGCTGCACTCGCACTCGCCGTCGCCGCGCCGCTCAGCCTCGCCGGCACCGCGCACGCCGACGACACCGCCTCGATCTACGGCTTCGTGTGGGACGACGCGAACAACAACGGCGTCCGCGAGGTGGGGGAGGCTCCGATCGCCGGGCAGTGGATGTACATCGACGGCACCAGCAAGGCCGCGCAGTCGGACGACAACGGCCGTTACGAGATCAAGGGCCTCGCGGCCGGCAGCTACATCGTCGGTTCCGCCGACCGTTCGCTCTCGCACGGCCAGGGGTGGACCGTCCAGTACGCCAACTCCCGGTTCAGCCCGGCCACCGGCAAGCTGACGAGCCCTGTCACGCTCGAGGCCGGCCAGCAGTACGGGATGATCGACAGCGGCTTCGTCACCGCCGTGCTCGACACCAAGGTGAACCAGCTCTTCATCAGCAACCCGAACCCGAAGGTCGGCGACACGATCGACATCGTCGGTTCGACCGTCACCAACGGCAACGTGTACGACCAGTTCGGCGGCCAGCTCACGCTGCCGGAGGGCCTGCGCGTGGTCGAGCGGCTCGGCGGCATGCCGAAGTACTACGAGACCGAGCCCGCCGGCAAGGTGACCGGCTACTTCTACGACCGCAAGCGCGCGGACACGCCCGAGTGGGTGGGCGCCCGTGTCGTCGTCGAGAAGCCGCTGGACGGCGCCGAGATCAAGTACGAGGCCTGGAAGGGTCTGTTCCGCAACACGGACACCAACCTGGCCAACGACACCGAGGCGAAGACGCTGACCACGAGCTGATCGCCTCACCGCGCACGTGAAGCCCGGCTCCCCTGGGGGTGAGCCGGGCTTCTCTTTGCGTTCTTGCAGGTCAGCACACTGCAGGAACTCTTGCAGGTTTCTTTCAGGTCAGCCGGGCAGAGTTGTTCCCGTCAGCAAGTTCAAGGGGGCGCGGCACCGACTCACCGGGGATGAACCGGGTCGCGGCACCACAGAGGTCCTGGGGGACACACGATGAAGATCAGCACGCGCCTGGCGGCTCTGGCACTCACCGTCGCCGCACCGCTCGCACTCGCCGGCACCGCGCAGGCCGCGCCCACCGGTTCCATCTCCGGAGTCGCGTGGCTCGACGAGAACGGCAACGGCGTCCGCGAGGCGAACGAGGCGCCGATCGCAGGCCACTACATGGTCATCCAAGGCACCGACAACGTCGTGCAGACCGACGCGCACGGCCGGTACACGTTCAAGAACCTCTCCGCGGGCACCTACCGCGTCAAGTCGACCGACCGCTACGGCTGGGGGCAGGGGTGGATCGGTGGCGCCTCACCGTTCCGCGGTGCCAACGGCGAACTGTGGTGGCCGGTCGAGCTGAAGGCCGGCCGGCACGTGAAGGACCTGGACACCGGATTCGTCACCGGCAAGGTCGACTACGACGCCTTCGGCATCTCGATCAGCAACCCGAACCCCGCGGTCGGTGACGTGATCGACATCGTCGGCGCCGCCACGATCCACGGCAACGTCTACGACCAGTTCGGCGCCCAGCTCACCCTGCCGGACGGCCTCCGGGTCGTCGAGCGGCTCGGCGGTATGCCGAAGTACTACGAGACCGAGCCCGCCGGCAAGGTCACCGGCTTCTTCTACGACCGCCGCAGCCCCGGCCTCACCGAGTTCGTCGGTGCCCGAGTGGTCGTCGAGAAGCCGCTGAACGGTGCCGAGATCAAGCTCGACGCCTGGAAGGCCCTGTACCGCAGCACCGACACCAACGCGGCCAACGACGTCTTCACGAAGTCGCTGACCACGACCAGCTGAAAGAAAAAGCCCGGCCACCGAAGTGGCCGGGCTTTCTCGTGCGAATCGATCAGTCGTCCAGCGACCCGTTCAGCGGGGTGCCGTCGGTGAAGAACGGCGCGATCTTGTTCTCGAACACGGTCAGCGCGGAGCCGATGGCCATGTGCATGTCGAGGTACTTGTAGGTGCCCAGGCGGCCACCGAAGATCACGTTGCGCTCGGCCGCTTCCTTCTTGGCGAGCTCGCGGTAGCTCTCCAGCTTGGCGCGGTCCTCGGCGGTGTTGATCGGGTAGTACGGCTCGTCGTCCTTCTCCGCGGCACGGGAGAACTCGCGGACGATGACCGTCTTGTCCGTCGGGTAGGTGCGCTCCGGGTGGAAGTGGCGGAACTCGTGGATGCGGGTGTACGGGACGTCCGCGTCGTTGTAGTTCATGACCGGCGTGCCCTGGAAGTCGCCGATCGGCAGCACTTCCCGCTCGAAGTCGAGCGTGCGCCAGCCGAGCCAGCCCTCGGAGTAGTCGAAGTAGCGGTCCAGCGGGCCGGTGTAGACGACCGGGATGCCCGCGGGGATGTCCTCGCGCACGTCGAAGTAGTCCGTCGATAGCATGACGGTGATGTTCTCGTGCTCCGCCATCTTCTCGAGCCACGCGGTGTAGCCGTCGACCGGCAGACCCTCGTAGGTGTCGTTGAAGTAGCGGTTGTCGAAGTTGTAGCGGACCGGGAGGCGCGCGATGACCGCGGCGGGCAGCTCCTTCGGGTCCGTCTGCCACTGCTTCGCGGTGTAGTCCCGGATGAACGCCTCGTACAGCGGGCGGCCGACCAGGGAGATCGCCTTCTCCTCGAGGTTCGCCGCGGCCTTGGTGTCGATCTCGGAGGCGTGCTCCGCGACCCACGCCTTGGCGTCCTCCGGCGACATGTAGCGCCCGACGAACTGCGACAGCAGGCCCAGGCCCATCGGGAACTGGTACGCCTGGCCGCCGTGCATCGCGAACACGCGGTGCTGGTAGCCGGTGAACTCGGTGAACTGGTTGACGTAGTCCCAGACGCGCTTGTTGGACGTGTGGAACAGGTGCGCGCCGTAGCGGTGCACCTCGATGCCTGTCTCCGGCTCCTGCTCGGAGTAGGCGTTACCACCGATGTGGTCGCGTCGGTCGATCACCAGCACCCGCTTGCCCAGCGTGGCGGCGGCGCGTTCGGCGACGGTCAGGCCGTAGAAACCAGAGCCGACGACAATCAGGTCATAACCCGCGAAGTTCACGCCTGCAGATTTTACAAGGGCCCCTCGGCGAGGAATTCGCCGAGGGGCCCCAGTGGCACAACCGAAAAATTGATCTAGCGTCAGAGAACCGAGCGCGGCATCTTCGGCTTCGGGTTGAACGTGATGCCCTCGATCGCCTTGCGGAACAGCTTGACCCGAATGGACCACGGCACGTTCCCGCCACGGAGGCCCTGCGCCAGGCGGAAGACGAACTTCAGCCACGACACCGGGTTCTCGTGGTGCAGGCGGAACGACGACTCGTTGCGGGCGCCGTATTCGAACTTCCACAGGTTCGACGCGTTCGCGTCACCGAAGTTCACGCCGCGGTTCACGCCGAGGTCGTGCACGACGACGCTGCGCAGCACCTGCACACCGGGGCCCGCCTTGGTGATGCGCAGCGTGTACTCCTGGTCGTCGAACCAGATGAAGTACTCGGTGAGCGGCAGGCCGAACTTGGTGAGCGCCCAGCGCGGGAACAGCACCGAGACGAACGAGCAGTGCGTGACCAGGACGTTCTCCTGGCCCTTCGCGATCAGCTTGCCCCAGTCCCAGGTGGTGCCGGGGTTGTTCATCTCGCAGATGTTGCCGTCGACCCACTTGACCATCGAGCACGCATACGGCAACGGCATGCCCATGGCCTCTTCGGCCTTGGAGTGGCCGTTGAGCAGCTCCTCGAGGGCGTCCGAGTTGGCGTAGCAGTCGTCATCCATGATCCAGATGAAGTCCGCGCCGAGCTCGTAGCTCTTGTTCATGCCGGTCGCGAAACCGCCGGCACCGCCGGTGTTCTCCTTGAGCGACACGACGACGACGCCGTCGATCTGCTCGTACTCCTTCAGCACCTGGTCGGTGCCGTCGGTGGAGGCGTTGTCGACCACGACGACCCACTCGGGACGGCGGGTCTGCGCGAGGACGTGGTCGAGGACCGTTGTGAGCTTGTCCTTGCGGTTGTAGGTGACGACAACGGCGGCGACAGTGCTCACTTCAGCCATCCTTGGTAAAGGTCGCGCGTCCAGTCCTCGGCACGCGGCAGCTTCGCGAAGGCCTCAGCCTTGGCGGCCTGCTCGTCGAGCCAGGTCTTGCGCTGGTCGGGAGAGGTCATCATGGTGCGGATCCGGGCCGCGGCGGCCTGGATGAACGCGTAGGGGTGACGCGGGCAGAGCAGGTCGTCGGCAATCAGCGACGACTGCGAGCCGACGTCGGCGGACACCACGGGCACGCCCGCCGCCGTCGCTTCGAAGGACGTGAGAGTCAGGCCCTCGTTGTCCGATGAGACGACGAGCACGTCCGAGTCGCGGAACGTGTCGCTGACCGGGTGGTCGGGACCGCGCAGCTCGACGGTGTCGCCGAGACGCGCGCGCAGGCTGTTCACCTCGGCGGCCAGCTCACCGTGGCCGTGGACGATGAACCGCACGTCGCGCGGCGAGTTCTTCTTCAGCTCCGCGGCGAGCTGCAGGAACAGGTACGGCCGCTTCTGCTGCGTGAACCGGCCGACGAACGCCACCGTGAACGGGTTGCTCTCGACGTCCTCGCCGCCGCCGACCGCGATGCTGCCGGTGGTGAGGCCCGCGAGGGTGGCGAGGACGACCTTGTCCTCCGGCAGGCCGTGCTTGCCGACCAGGTAGTCGCGCAGCTGCGGCGAGATCACATGGTGCTGGTCGACCATGTTCGACAGCCGCACGGAGATGTCGACGAACCCGCCGGTGCGCCACTCGAGGACGTGCAGCGAGTCGACGACCGGGATGTCGGGGCGGACCGACTTGATCCACGGCAGCTTGTCGTAGAGCCACGTGCAGTGGTGCAGGTGGATGCCACGAACGTCGAAGGCCGACAGCAGACCGTTGAGAAACGCCGACTCCTGCTTCGGGTCCATCGGCACCGTCAGCGGCACGATCAGCGCGCCGTCGAGCTCGGGCCGGGTGATCCACTCGTGCGGGGAGTCGCGGTCGGTGACCACGATCGGCAGGAAGCCGGCCTCCTTGGCGAGGCGGATGGTGTCGATCGCCCAGCGCTCGGCACCTCCCAGCTCCAGCCAGTGCAGGCCGAACAGGATCGCCGGCGTGTCGCCGTGCGGGTTGGCCGTGGCGCCGCGGGTCAGCCGGATCGGCGCCTTGCGCGGGACGTCGCGGCCCTTGCGCTCGACCATGTCCGTGCGGAACTGGCGCAGCGCGTCGAACTGGACGGGCGCGAGGAAGCGCACCGCCTTGCGCGCCTTGCCGAGCACGCCCCTGAGCTGGTCGTAGGCGTTGATCGTGGCGGGCGGGCCCCCGATGTCGACAGCGATGTCGACGAGGCCGTCCGACGGCGGGTGGTCGGCGATGGTGTGCATGAGGCTGCGGACGACGAGGGACCCGACGACCTCGTGGTCGTCCTCCCACTCGATCGTCGTGCGTTCCTCGTCGGTGAGCGCGGGCATGGTGCCCGCCGGGCCACGGAGAACCGTGAGGCGGAAGGTCTGCCCCGGTCCTGCCAGCGCGTAGAAGTTGGCGGCACCCTCGACCAGGCGGCGCTCCCGGTCGTCGAGGAGAGCTTCGCCGTCGCTCAGGCCGACACCGCT
This sequence comes from Pseudonocardiales bacterium, assembly GCA_032230575.1. Taxonomy (GTDB): domain Bacteria; phylum Actinomycetota; class Actinomycetes; order Mycobacteriales; family Pseudonocardiaceae; genus Lentzea. The sequence goes on from JAVXWK010000533.1 coordinate 12,985, forward strand.
GTCGTCGAGCACCTCGAACACAGCGGTCAGCTTCTGGTTTCTTGGCTTGTCCGTCACGTCTCTCGGGTGGGGTCGATCGGCGCTCACCGCAGATTTGGGGAGCCGAGCGAAACCGATGGTACCGGGGCCTTCGCGACGGCCCTCGGCAAGCATCCAGCTGGGCCGTTCGGGCTATACCTCGTGACTCCACGTCGCCGAAATCACAGCAGGATGCTCTGATTCACCCCACAGTGGATGGCATCCTCCCCCAGTCCGCTGCGCAACGCGGTCACCCTGCGCTCTCCGTCGTGCTGGAACTCAACCTCCGCTGTGGTCGAGCCGCAGACACCCTGCACTCATTGACGAGGTCGTCGAGGTCTTCATGTCACAGCTCACGCACGCCGGCTACCTGGCGTTACGAAGATTCCCCGCACTGGACGGGTTGCGGGCCATCGCCGCGGTGATGGTGGTGTTCCACCACTTCGGCGGCAAGACGTGGTTCCCGCTGGCGGGCTGGCTCGGTGTCGACCTGTTCTTCGTGCTCTCCGGATTCCTCATCACGACGCTCGCCCTGCGCGAGGAGAGCCGCAGGGGCCGCGCGTCGCTGCGCAACTTCTACCTGCGGCGGGTCTTCCGGCTGATGCCCGTCTACTACGTCGTCCTCGGCATGACGGTGCTGTTCTACTTCTGGCGCGACGAGTGGAACGCGGCCGCGATCGACGAGGTGCTGCCGTACTACCTGTCGTTCAACAACGAGTACATCGCGTACGGGCACATCTTCGGCCACTCGTGGACGCTGGCCATCGAGCAGAAGTTCTACCTGCTCTGGCCGCTGCTCGCGTTCGCGGCCGGGATCATGCCGATGCGCCGGCGCCTGGGCATCGCACTCGGTGCGATCGCGCTGCTGGTGGCCGCGATGACCGTGCCGTTCTACACCTACAGCACGTCGTCCTACATCGTCATCCTGATGGGCTGCGCGCTGGCGATCGTGCTGCACGACGAGAAGGGCTTCAACCTGCTGCGCGGCCTGACCCGGCCGTGGCTGGGCTTCGTGTTCCTGCCCCTGCTGATCGCCGTCCAGCTCTCCGCGGTGACGCAGATCAGGCTGACCGGCAACTCCGACACGTCCGCGACCATCTCGTACGCCCTGGTCATGTGCCTGCTGCTGCCGAGCCTGCTGGGTGGAGGGCCGCTCGTGCGGTTCTTCAGCACGCGGCCGATGAGGTTCCTCGGCGAGCGCTCCTACTCGCTGTACCTCATCCAGCAGTTCGCGGCGTTGATCCTGGCTGCCACGTTCCCGCTCTTCCGCATCGAGCGGACGTTCACCGCGGTCGTCGTCACCGCGGTCGCGATCGCGATCGCCGACCTGCTGTTCCGCTACGTGGAGCAACCCATGATCGAGGTCGGCCGCAAGCTGATCGCCCGGCTCGACCAGCGCACCGAGAAGAAGCGGAAGCCGCAGGTGGCCGAGGCGCCGGCCGCTGAACCGGTGCCCCTGCCGGTGCCGAATCCCGCCTGAAGCCGGGCCAGTACCCTCTTCGCCATGCCTGCACCGGTCAACGGCGTCAGCCCCAAGTTCGTCTCCTCGCGCGGTGAGATCCTGCCCCTCACCGGCCTGCGGATCGTCGCGGCGCTCTGGGTCGTGGTGTTCCACGTCGGCGGCAACATCCTGAGCGAGTTCCCCGGTGTGGCGCGCGTGCTGTGGCCGATCCTGCACAACGGCGGCCTGGGCGTGGACCTGTTCTTCGGGCTGAGCGGGTTCGTGCTGACGCTGAACTACGTCGACAAGATGGGCGAGAAGGTCGACCGCGCCAAGACGCGGATGTTCCTGTGGGCACGTCTGTCGCGCGTGTGGCCGGTGTACTTCGTGACGCTGAACATCGCGGCGTTGTGGCACGGCGGGCTGATGGCCGTCCACAGCCACGACCCGGTGGTGGTCGACGAGTTCTCGGTCCTCAGCTACCTGCGCCAGCTGTTCATGGTGGTGTTGTGGACCTCGCCCGACTTCGACCGGCTGACCTGGAACGGCCCGGCCTGGTCGGTGAGCGCCGAGTGGCTCGTCTACTGCATCTTCCCGGTGCTGGTGCTGCTGTTCGCGCGGATCGGGCGGGTCGCGCGCAACCGGCAGCTGATGGTGCTGGCGATGCTCGCGGTGATGCCGGTGGTGCTGTTCGCGGTCGCCGGTGAGGGCCTCTACGCGATGCCGTACCTGTGGCTGATCCGCTTGCTCGGGGCGTTCGTCGCGGGCTCGCTCGCGTGCCTCGTCGTGCGGCGCATCCCGCGCACCGCGCGCACGGACCGCATGGGCACGTGGTGGTCGTACGTCCTGATCGTCGCCGTGTTCGTCGTGCTCTACGGCGCGCACGCCCTGGACCGTCCGAACGCGGTCATCCTGGTCGTGTTCCTGTTCCCGCCGCTGCTGGTCGCGCTGGCGATCGCCGACGGAGGACCGGCCAGGCTGCTGTCCACCAGGCCCTTCGTGACCGGCGGGCACTTCTCGTACAGCGTCTACCTGGTGCACATGCTGTTCATCGAGGTGATCTGGTGGGCGCAGTCCGAGTACCCGAACTGGCTCGGTGGCGGGCGGCCCCTGTTCCAGGTCGTGCTGCCGTTGATCCCGGTGATCGTCTGTGTGGCCGGTTACCTGATGTGGCGCTTCGTCGAGGAGCCCTCGCGCAAGAAGATGCGGCTCATGGTCGACACCCCGCTGACGCCGGTGACGATCTCGCCGCCGCCGGTCGAGCCCGCCAAGGAAGAACGCGTACCCGAGAAGGTGTGACCTCGGGGCTTGAATACAGTGAGAACCGCCCCGCGGTGCTCAGCGGGTCCTCAGAAAGGCGTGTAACCCGATGAGTGCCCATATCGGCGTGCTGGCCGTATTGCTGCTCGTGCTGATGGTGCCCGGTCTGGCGATCGGGCTGGCAGCAGGCTTGCGCGGGTGGTTGCTCGCCGCCGGTGCGCCCGTGCTGACGTTCGGCGTCATCGCGCTCACCGGGTCGTTCGTGCCCAAGGTGCTGGGCGGCTGGTCGCCGTGGACGTTCGCGCTGGTCACCGCAGTCATCGCCGCCGTCGTGTTCCTCGTGCGCCTGGTCTCGCGCCGCTGGTACGGGTCGCTGCGGCTGGAGACGGGCGCGAAAACGCCGTGGACGCCGGTGCAGCACGTGGGCATCGCCCTGGCCGTCCTGGCAGCCACCGCGCTCGGGCTCTACGTCACCAAGAACGCCACTGGCGGCTTCAACCAGGTGCACCAGTTCTGGGACGCGATGTTCCACGCCAACGGCATCCGCTACATCGCGGACAGCGGGGCGTCGGCACCGGGCGACCTGCGGTTCGTGAACGACCCGAACAACCCGAACTTCTTCTACCCCAACGCCTTCCACGTACTGCTCGCGACCTCGGTGCAGATCACCGGCGCCGGTGTGATGCCGACGATCAACCTGTGGATGGGCCTGCTCGCCGGTGTGTTCTCGCTGGGCCTGGTCGGCGTGCTGCGGGTGGTCAACGCCCGCCCGGCGCTCGCCGGCTCGGTGGCGGTCCTGGCCGGCACCTTCACCACCTACCCGTACGCGCTGGAGTTCTTCGGCCCGGTCTGGCCGTTCGCGAGCGGTGTCGCGGTGATCCCCGCGTTCCTCGCGCTGCTGGTCGAGGCCGTGACCGTGCGGCACCCGGCGCTGGTGGTGCTGGGCGCGCTGGGCATGGTCGGCCTCGTCACCATCCACCCGAGCGTCGCGCTCTCCGCCACGATCGTCGGCTTCTTCTTCGTGGTGCAGCGCTGGGTCGTGGCCCGCAAGATCGCCGTGAAGGACCTGGTCGCCCTGCTGGTGATGGCGGTCCTCGCCTCGCTCGTCGCGGTGCCGCAACTGCTCGGTGCCGCGGCCACCGCGACGTTCTCCGCGGTCGACTGGCCGATCTACGCGACCCCGGGCTCCGCGCTGGGACAGCTGTTCTTCCTCAACTTCGAGTCGGCCCGGCCGCAGTGGTGGCTGGTCGTCGCACTGGTCCTGGGCCTGATCGGCCTGCGCAGGCTGAAGGACCTCACCTGGTGGTTCGTCGGCGGCGGCGTCTTCATGGTGCTGTTCGTGATGACCACCTCGTACAAGGGCAAGCTCGTCGCGCTGCTGACCGGCCCGTGGTGGAACGACCGCTGGCGCTTCATCGCGCTGTGCACGCTGCCGCTGGTGGTGCTCGCCGGCAACGGCCTGGTCGTGGCCCGCGACGGCCTGCTGAAGCTGGCCGCACGCGTCAAGCTCGGCGACACGCAGTGGTCGCGCATCGGCAGCTCGGCCGTCGTGGTCCTGGTGCTGACCCTGGTGAGCAGCGGCCTCTACGTCAACCGCAACATCGTCTACATCCTGGGCGCCTACAACGGGCTCAGCACCATGACGCCGGCCAAGGAAGCGGCGATGGACGAGCTCGGCAAGCTGGTGCCCAAGGGCGACCTGGTGATGAACGACCCCGGCGACGGCTCGGCGTGGATGTGGGCGCTGGAGGACGTGCAGCCGGTCTTCGGTCACGTGATCACCGGCACGCCGGACGAGAAGGGCGTCGGCAAGGAACGCGTCCTGCTGTTCTCGCACTTCGACGAGCTGGACACGAACGAGGAGGTCCGCCGCACGGTGACGAACCTCAAGATCACGTACGTGTTCCACAGCGACGAGAAGGTCTACGGCAGCAGCACGATCGCCGCCGGCACGGACAAGCTCGACGGCGTCCGCTCGCTCAAGCTCGTCTACTCGCAGGGCGGGTCGAAGATCTACCGGGTGGATCTCAGCGCGACCGGCTGAGCCGTTGGACAGGAGAAAGGCCCCCGGTTCGCCGGGGGCCTTTCGCGTTCTCAGGCCGAGATCACCAGCTGAGTGGCCACCGGCTGAGCGTCACCAGCGGCGGTTCACCACCTGGACTCCCAGCCACGCCGCGTGCCTGGCCGAGGTGGCGAACCCGCCGACGCCGATCCGCCTGGCCACCGCCTTCTTGCTGGCGAACAGCAGCTTGGTGGCCGGGCCGAGCAGGCCGCCCCTGCTGTACTGGCCGGGGTGCACGCGGTAGCCGAGGAGCTCCTCCGGCAGCACGTCGCCGTCCGCCTTCGCGAGCAGGCGCAGCCACAGGTCGTAGTCCTCGAGCCGGATCAGCCGCGGGTCGAACCCGCCGACCTCGTCCACGAGCGACTTGCGCGTCATGATCGTGGACGTCGTGAGGATGTTGTAGAGCAGCATCGTCTTCGCGACCAGCTCCTGGCCCGTGACGGAGTGGAACTCGCCGACGCGGGCACCATCCGGGTCGATCTTGTACGACCACGCGCCGACCAGGCCCAGGCCGGGGTTCTCGTCCAGCGCGGCCGCCTGGCGTTCGAGCCGCGCGGGGGTGCAGATGTCGTCGGCGTCGAGGAACGCCACCAACTCGTGCTTGGCCGCGTCGACACCGATGTTGCGGCCTACCGCGGGGCCGCTGCGAGGAGCAGGGGTCACCAGGATCTGGACGCGGTCGCTCGGGAGTACCTCGGCGGCGGCGCGGTTCTCGGCGCAGTCGCCGTCCAGGACGAGGACGACCTCCCACTCCTGGTGGGTCTGCGCGGCGACTGCCCGCAACGTCTCCGCGAGGAAGTCGGTCTTCGGTGCGCACGGAATGACCACTGAGACCGGCGAGACCACCAGTGCCTCCAAGCAGGCGTGAATCGGGGACACCGTAGAGTAGGCGACTCGAACTCCCCTTCGAGAAGGTACCCAACGCCGTGACGAAGCCTCCGACGCCGGTGGACGGTCCCGCCCCCTCGTTGCTCCGCAGACTCGTCGACCGAGCGGGCTACCAGTCGCTCGTCACCGTCGACCAGCTCATCTTCTCCGCCATCGCGTTCGTGGTGCAGGCCGCGGCGATCCCGGTGGCGACCGACGCCGAGTACGGCATCTTCACGCTGGTCGCGATGGTGCAGACCGGCCAGTGGTACGTGAGCCGCGCGGTCACGTCCGAGCCGATGCTGGTCTCGCGCACCGCGGCTTCCAAAGACCCGAAGGCACTGCGTCCGCCCGCCGCCACGGCTCTTGCGCTCGGCCTGGTCATCGGCCTGTGCTCGCTCATCGTCGCCCTCTTCCTCGACGGAACGGCGCGTGACCTGTTGCTGGTCCAGGCGGTGGCGTCTCCGTTCCTCGGCGTGCTCGACCACGCCCGGTACGTCGGCTACGGCAAGCAGCGCCCGTTGCTCTCGCTCGTGCTCGACGGCGGCTGGCTGGTGATCTTCGCGGCGGCCGCGGCCACGATGGCGCTCGTCGACCACCTCGACGTGACGCGCACGTACGTGTTGTGGGCGGTCACCGGCATCCTGGCGACGCTCGCCGCGGTCGTCACGACCGGCGCACCGTTCTCGCTGGGATCGGTCGTCGGGTGGATCAAGGAACAGCGCAAGCTCATCCCGGGCTTCCTGATCGACGCCCTGTACCTCGCCGCCGGCATCTACGCGACGTTCGGCATGGCGATCTGGGCGACCGGCCTCGACGGGTACGGCCTGCTGCGCAAGGCGATGACGCCGATCACGGCGATGACGGTGCTGTTCGTCGGCATCGGCAACGCGCTGCTCGCGCACCTCGCCGGTCGCAGCGCCAAGGACGTCGTGCGCGCGCCCGCGATCGTGTCGCTGCTGGCCGCCGGAGTGTGCGCGGTCGGCATGCTGATCGTCGTGGTCCTGCCGGCGGACCTGATGAGCTCGCTGCTCAAGGCCGACTGGGCGACGCTCGAACCGGTCGTGCTGATCCTGCTGGTCTACGCGCTGCTGCTGGCGTCCGGGCAGACCGCGATGGTGGCCGCGAAGGCGAGCGGCCGGGCGTGGGTCGGGCCGCGGGTGCGGACCATCCAGCTGGTGTGCGAGCTGTCGCTGATCGCGTTGCTCGGCACGCGGTTCGGTGTCATCGGCGCCGCGAGCGGCATGGCGCTGGCGTGGGCGATCGGTGCGGCCATCGCGTGGATCGGGCTCACCCGGCACGCCCGTGCGGACAACGAGAAAGCGGCAGCGGCCACCGCTGAGTGACCACTGCCGCTGCTCGGATCGAGCGTCAGATCAGGCGACCTCGGTCCACACCTGGTCGATGTAGGCCGGCTCGCAGACCTGCTCGGTGGCCTCGGCGCCGTTGCCCGGCGTGCCGTGCCAGACGGCGAGGCATCGACCGGTCACGACGTGCCGGATCTGGACGCCGTTGCTCAGCGTGTTGACCTGCCACGTCTGCAGCGAGTCGGCGGCGTTGCAGTCCCGCATGGGCACGGTCGTCCCGAAGGTGTCCGTCGGCGTCCGAGCCGAGATGCAGAGGCCCGTCGCGGCGTTGCGCAGCGCGACGCCGCCGTTGACCGGCTTCACCTCCCAGGCCTGGTCGTAGTACACGGGGTAGCAGTCGAACTGCTTCGCCGTGGTACCGGACTGCGGCTCACCACCGAAGTGCAGCAGGCAGCGGCCGTTGAAGACGTTCTTGAACATCACCGTGCGGCCGTTGATCTGCTCCGCGATCCACGCGCCGAGGTTGTCGACCCGGCCGGCGGTCGCGCCGGTGCGGGTCTCCGAGACGCCGTAACAGCCGCCCTGCCACGACTTCGTGCCGACCGCGACGAGCTCGGCGACACCGTTCACCTCGCGGATGGCCGGGCCGCCCGCGTCG
>JAVXWK010000536.1:0-2739 GCA_032230575.1 Pseudonocardiales bacterium
GCCTGGTCAGGCCTTTCCCGGGTTGAAGAGGTTCAGCGGGTCGAGGGTGTGCTTGATCGACTGCTGGAGAGCGCAGACGTCCGGGCCGAGTTCGCGGATCATGCCGTCGCGCTTGAGCAGGCCCACGCCGTGCTCGCCGGTGACGGTGCCGCCCAGGGCGAGCGCCTCGGTGATGATGTCCTCGAAGGCTGCTTGGGCGGCGATGCGGGCGTTGTCGTCGCCGGGTGGGGTGATCAGCAACGGGTGCAGGTTGCCGTCGCCGGCGTGCGCGATGGTGGCGATCTGGACGCCGTGGCGCGTACCGATCTCCTCGATGCGGGCGAGCATGAGCGGGACCAGCGAGCGTGGCACGCAGACGTCTTCGGTGAGCAGCGGGCCCAGGCGTTCGAGAGCCGGGTAGGTGAGGCGGCGGGCGGCGAACAGGGCTTCGGCTTCGGCCGAATCGGTGGAGCGCTCGGTCCAGACGGCGCCCGCGTCGGTGAAGGTCGTGGTCAGGCCGTCCGCGTCTGCTGACGTTTCGGCGCGGGCCAGCAGCATTGCCTCGGTGTCGGGCTCGATGCCGAGGTGCTTCCAGTCCTCGACGGCTTGCAGGCACGCGCGGTCGATCAGCTCCAGAGCCGCAGGTTGCAGGCCTCGGCGCGTTACCAGGGCGACGGCCTGACCTGCGTCGACCAGGCTGGCGAACGCGCCGACGACGGTGGCCGACGGGCGCGGTGCCGGGCGCAGGCGCAGGGTGATCTCGGTGACGACGCCGAGCGTGCCCTCGGAGCCGACGAGGAGGCTGGTCAGGTCGTAGCCCGCTACGCCCTTGTTGGTGCGCCTGCCGAGCTTCACCGCGGTGCCGTACGCGACGGGGCCGCCCATCACGACTTCCAGGCCGAGCACGTAGTCGCGCGTGACGCCGTACTTGAGACAGCACAGGCCGCCCGCGTTGGTGGCGACGTTGCCGCCGATCGTCGACCACGGTGAGCTGGCCGGGTCCGGCGGGTACCAGAGTCCGTGCGCGGCAACGGCTTTCTTGAGGTCGTCGTTCACGACACCTGGCTGCACGACGGCGAGCAGGTTGTCCTGGTCGATCTCGATGATCCGGTTCATCCGGCTCAGATCCAGGATCAGGCACCCGTCGGAGGCGTTGGCGCCGCCGGACAACCCGGTGCCCGCGCCGCGAGGCACGATCGGGGTGTTGCCGGAGGCGCAGGCTCTCACCGCCTGCTGAACGTCCTCGGTGGACCGCGGACGGAACGCGGCGACCGGTGTGCCCGCCGGGGCCCACTCGGCCTCGTCGTGGCGCAGGCCCGCGAGCGTGGCCGGGTCGGTGAGCAAGCCGGGGAGGTCCACGCACCCCAACGTAGCCAAATGGGCTGTCACCGCCGAGGATTCCGGCGGCGACAGCCCATTTCGGTACGACTAGAGCGAGCGGACCGCCGCGGCCAGGCGCGTGATGCCCTCGTCGATCTGCTCCGGGGTGACGCCCGAGAACGCGAGGCGAATCTCGTTGTCGCCGCCCTCCAGCAGGAAGTCCGAGCCCTTCACGAACTCGACGCCGTGCTCCTTGGCGACCGGGAACAGCTTCTCGATCGACACACCCGGCAGCTCGACCCACATGAAGTAGCCACCCTGCGGCGCGGTGAAGACGGCCTCCGGGAGCTCACGCTTCAGCGCGGCCACGAGGGCGTCGCGGCGGGCGCGCAGGGCGGTGCGGACGTTGACGACCGACTCGTCGAGACGGCCGGAGCGGCAGTACGAGTTCACGATCGACTGCGCCACCATGTTCGGCGAGATGTACGTGGTGGTCGCGATGTCCTGGACCTTCTTGATGACGGCCTTCGGACCCACCAGGTAGCCGCAGCGGATGCCAGGCGCCATGGTCTTCGAGAACGACGACGCGTAGACGACCTTCTCGTGCTCGTCCTGCGACAGCATCGTCGGCAGCGGCTCGCCCTCGAACCGCACCTTGACGTACGGGTCGTCCTCGAACAGCACGAAGTCGTACTGGGCCGAGAGCTGGAGCAGCCGCGCGCGCTTCGCCTCGGACAGCGTGTAGCCGGCCGGGTTGTGGAAGTTCGGGATGATGTGCGCGAGCTTCGGGCGCACACCGCTCTCCAGCAGCTTCTCGAGCGCGTCGACGTTGATGCCGTCGGTCTCCAGCTCGATGGCGTGGATCTTGGCGCCGCGCTGGCGCAGGTTCAGCAGCGTGCGGTCGTAGGTCGGCGCCTCGACCACCACGTCGTCGCCCGGCTGGACGAGCAGTTCGAACAGGAACGCGTCGGCCTGCATCGAGCCGTTGGTGACGAGCACCTGCTCCGGCTCGACACCGTGCTGCTCGGCGAGCCAGGAGCGCAGCGGCACGTAGCCGACGCTCGTGCCGTACGCGAAGGTGCCGCCGGGGTCGTCCGTGAAGGCTTTCTGCGCTGCTTCGCGCAGGCCCTCCTGGTCGATGATGTCGAGCGAGGGCGCTCCGCGCGTGAACAGAATCGAGGCCATGCGCGGAGCGTACAACTCCCACGATTTGGGCTAAGCCCTGTACAGGTATGAGTTCAGCAGCTGCACGGCCTGAGCCGCGTTGCCGAGGTGATAGAGATCAACTGCCAGGAAGTTCGGCTTCTTCCTGGCCGCGGGCTGACAGAAAGCCTGCGCCCGGTTGCCGAGCTTGCCGTTGTCCGTCGTGGCCGTGCCGGTGAACGGGATGTCGCGGAAGTGGTTCATGACGAACAACGGCTGGAAGCTGCCCGTCGCGGT
>JAVXWK010000539.1:0-20427 GCA_032230575.1 Pseudonocardiales bacterium
CCTCCGCCAACGTCCAGCAGGCCGTCGCGGTCGTGCTCGACGGTGAGGTCATGTCCGCGCCGACCATCCAGTCGGCCATCACCGGCGGCTCCACCGAGATCAGCGGCAAGTTCACGCTGAAGGAGGCGCAGAGCCTCGCGAACACGCTGAAGTACGGCGCGCTGCCGCTGTCCTTCGACGCCTCCGAGGCGCAGACGATCTCCCCGACGCTCGGCCTGCAGTCGCTCAAGGCCGGTCTGATCGCCGGCGGCATCGGCCTCGCGCTGGTGTTCGTCTACTGCATGTTCTACTACCGCCTGCTGGGCATCATGACGATCCTGTCGCTGGGCCTGTCCGGCGTGATCGTCTACGGCGTGCTGGTGCTGCTGGGCCGCTGGATCGGGTTCACCCTCGACCTGGCCGGTATCGCAGGCTTCATCGTCGCCATCGGTATCACGGCCGACTCGTTCATCGTCTTCTTCGAACGACTGAAGGACGAGGTGCGCGAGGGCCGGACGTTCCGCTCGGCCGTGCCGCGTGCGTGGGTCCGTTCGCGCCGCACGATCCTTTCGGCCGACGCGGTCAGCTTCATCGCCGCCGCCGTGCTGTACGTGATCGCGGTCGGCCAGGTGAAGGGCTTCGCGTTCACCCTGGGCATGTCGACGGTCCTCGACCTCGTGGTCGTGTTCCTCGTGACCCACCCGCTGGTCGCGCTGGCCTCGAAGTCCAAGTTCCTGTCCAACCCGAACCTGTCCGGCCTGGGCGGTGCCGCGCGCGAGGGTGCCGCACACCGCGCCGCGTCGACCGGCAAGACCGCCGTGAAGGAGGCCTGACATGAGCAACGTGTTCACGCGCCTCTACGTGGGCAACGGCGCTTTCGACATCGTCGGCAAGCGCACGCGCTGGTACATCACCTCCAGCATCATCCTGCTGATCTGCATCGGCTCGATCGTCTTCAAGTGGTTCAACCTCGGCATCGACTTCGAGGGCGGCACGAAGATCTCGATGCCGTCGATCTCCCAGTCCGGCCAGGCGATCACCGTGGCGTCCGTCGAGGACTCCTACGCGAAGGCGCTGCCCGGCAAGAAGGCGAACGCCGTGCAGGCCGTCGGCAGCGGCGACAGCGCGTCGATCCAGATCAAGTCGTCCGCGCTGACCGTCGCCGACGTCGCGAGCCTCAAGTCCGGGCTCGCGCAGGACACGAACCCCAAGGGCGGCCAGGCGGCGATCTCCGACAGCGCCGTCTCCGCGTCGTGGGGTGGTGAGATCAGCGGCAAGGCCCTGTGGGCCCTGGTCTGGTTCTTCATCGCGGTGACGCTGTTCCTGGCGTTCTACTTCGAATGGCGAATGGCCGTCGGCGCGCTCGTCGCCGTCTTCCACGACGTCATCATCACCGCGGGCGTGTACTCGCTCATCGGCTTCGAGGTGACGCCGGCGACGGTGATCGGTCTGCTCACCATCCTCGGCTTCTCCCTGTACGACACGGTCGTCGTGTTCGACAAGGTCAAGGAGAACACCCGAGGCCTGCTGGGCCTGACGCGCCGCACGTACGCCGAGGCCGCGAACCTCGCGCTGAACCAGACCCTGATGCGCTCGATCAACACGTCGCTGATCGCGTTGCTGCCGGTCATCGGCCTGCTGGTCGTCGGCGTCGGCGTCCTCGGTGTCGGCACGCTGCAGGACCTCGCGCTGGTGCAGCTCGTGGGTATGTTCATCGGTGCGCTGTCCTCGATCTTCATCGCCACCCCGGTGCTGGTCGACCTGAAGATGCGCGACCCGAAGTACATCTCGCAGGCCAAGCGCGTGGCCGCCCGCCGCGCCAAGGCCTCGAGCCCGCAGGTCGCCGACGGCATCGAGTCCACGGACGACGAGGCCCTCGGCGCCGACCTGCGCAAGGAAGAGGCGCTCGCCGCCGCCGCGTCGGTGCCTCACCGCACCGCCAAGGCCGCGGACACGCGCCGCCGCCCGACCGGGAAGCGTCAGCGTTGAAGTTGGATCGTGCTCTGGGACTGATGCGTGAGGTCCCGGACTTCCCCCAGCAGGGGGTCGTCTTCCGGGACCTCACGCCCGTCCTCGCCGACCCGGACGCCCTGCGCGCCGTGGTCGACGCCCTGCAGGACAAGATCGACGACAGCACCCAGGTGATCGCCGCCATCGAGTCGCGCGGCTTCCTCCTGGGTGCTGCTCTGGGCTATGGCTGGCGCTACGGCGTCGTGCCGCTGCGCAAGCCGGGCAAGCTGCCGGTGGTCGCGGACTCCCAGTCCTACGACCTGGAGTACGGGACCGCGTCGTTGGAGCTGCCCGCCGACGCCATCCAGCCGGGTCAGCGCGTGGTCGTGGTCGACGATGTGCTGGCCACGGGTGGCACGGCCGAAGCCGCCTGCGCGCTCGTCGAGCGGGCAGGCGGCATCGTGACGGGTGTGTCGGTCGTGCTGGAGATCGCGGCACTGGGCGGACGGACGCGGCTGGCAGGCCGTGAGGTCAGCGCACTGCTCGCGGTCTGATCAGCGGGATTTCTCGGTGAGACCGATGGCGTGCGAGGGCCCGCTCGGGTACGTGCCGTTGTGGACGCGGCCGACGGCTGAGAACTTGTAGTTGCCGGGAGCCCCGTACAGCTTCTGGGTGTAGCAGCTGCTCTGACCGGGCCTGATGTAGCCGTTGCCGCCGGGACCGTCGCAGGTGGTCGGGCTGTCGCCGTCCGAGCCGCCGATGAAGCGCCAGGCCGTCACCTGACCCCAGCGGCCGGTCGGCAGGTCGTGGTCCAGCTGGAGGTAGCCCCAGAACTTGTAGCTGGAGTCCCGGCACAGGTGGACGGTGCCGATCCGGACGCCGGCCGAAGTTTCGACGGCACCGGAACTGATGATGATGCCGCTGCCCTGGCCGTGCGGGCAGGAGACCTGCACGGAAGGCGTGCTCTGGGCGGTGGCCGATGGTGCGATACCGAGCAACGCCACTGCCGCGGTCGTGACCGCCATGAGAGTTCGAATCATGGACATGACGTTGCTGGCTGATTCTTCTGGTTTTCTGCCAACTTTCTTGCCCTTGACCGCGTACACCTCCCAGCAACCGTTCTGGGGAGGACGCGGTGGATTTCAGAGTTCTGGGGCCGGTACAGGCGTGGGTCGACGGACGGCCGGTGCAGGTGGGGGTGCGCAAGCAGCGGCTGGTGCTCGCCGTGCTGGTGCTGGCGGCGAACTTCGTGGTGTCACCGACGCGGCTCATCGCGCTGATGTGGCCGGACCGGCCGCCGCGCACGGCTCGTGCGGTGTTGCACACCCACGTCAGCCGGGTGCGGGCGATGCTCACCGAGGCGGGGGCGGCGCGGTACGGGGTCGAGCTGGTCAGCGATGGTGCGGGGTACTCGCTGCGGTGCGACCCGCTGCGGGTGGACGCACATCGGTTCCGGGCCTTGCACGCGCGGGCCGACGCGCAGACCGATGACGCGATCCGGGTGGACGTGCTGAAGGAGGCGCTGGCGCTGTGGCGGGGGCCGGTCCTGGCAGGAGTCGCCGACGACGAGGTGCGGGGCAGGCTGGGCAACCAGCTCGACGACCTGCGGCTCGCGGCCCTGGAGGACGTGTTCGACGCGGAACTGCGCCTGGGGCGGCATCGGGCGGTGGTGGACGAGATCGCCGCGTCGGCGGCCGAACACCCGCACCGGCAGCACTTCTCCCGGCAGTTGATGATCGCGCTGCACCGGTGCGATCGAACTGTGGAGGCTCTGCGGGTGTACCGCGACCTCTACCGCGTGCTGGAGGGGGAGCTGGGCATCGCGCCCGCCGCGGAGCTGCAGCGCCTGCACTGCGAGATCCTGCGGGGGTGAGCGGCTCAGCTGATGGGCAGTGGCGCCACGAACGCGGCGCCGATCGACACGAAGACCAGCGTCACGATCGACACCAGGAACGTCCACACGGCGAGCTGCCACCACTGCCCGCGGCCCGCTCCCCGGAACAGCAGCCAGCTCACGGTCGTGGCCAGGATCCAGGCGACCGCGGTGCCGGCCACGGCTCGCGCGTCGAAGTTCGATCTGTCGTCGAGGGCCAGGTACGCCATGGTGCCCAGCCAGATGGCGTTCATGCCTGCGCACCACAGCAGCGTTCTCACGTGGGCGAGTCTCTCAAAGCTCGCGGCTTCGCCGAACCGGCGCGTGCCCTCTGTCGCCGGGCGTGTGTCGGATCGATTTCCGCGACTGTTGAGCGTGCCCTCGGCGCAGACCTGTCCCCGATATGCCTTGTATGCCCGGTCTGCCTGCTGGATGAAGGGGCCTTTATGGAAAGGCTCGGTGGTTGGAGTGATCCGTAACTAGAGAGATGCGCAATAACGGGACATATGGTTTTTGGCTAGTTCGTTCACCCGAACGTGTAATGTCTGACGTGCTTCTTTGTTGTGATCTTGCGATACGGTCGAACACGTGAGCGAACCCGACTTCCGTCTTCTTGCTGCCGACGAACTGCTGAGTTCGCTCGCTGGAGACGTGCTGGAAATTCGCGTTCTCGAGAACTCGGCTACAAGAATCTGATCCATCAGAGCGACCGGGAGGTGAAGCTCCTCCACGGCCTACCGGAGTTCATCCCGCCCGCCTGGCTGGATCCCGGCCGGACCCCGAGAACCAACACCGCCAACCGCGACAGACGGCGGCTCGCCGCCTGACGCCCATGCCTGCCCGCCCTTGCGACCCTCTGTGGAAGGAAGCCCCCCATGTCCGCACCCGTTTTCACCCGAATGAGCTGGTTCGTGGACCAGGGTCAATTCCTACGGTCGGTCGCATGACTGCGATCACCTCCACCGCCTACAGCCGCGACCTGGGCGACGAACTGCGCCGGCTGCGCGAGAAGTTCACGACGCTGACCGGCTTCGCCTTCGCCGAGCAACTGGGCTGGGACCCGAGCAAGGTCTCGAACATCGAGAACGGCAAGGCGCGTGCGAGCGAGATCGACCTGATCCAGTACCTGATGACGTGCGGCCGCGACACGGACTTCTTCGAACGCTTCCGCGACCGCTACCGCTACGCCTTCGACCCGTACGTCGTGCTGGTGCCGGACAACCTCCGCACCCTCGCGATGGCGGAGGCCCAGGCCAAGAAGATCACCTGTTACGACGTGCTGTCGGTCCCCGGCCTCATCCAGACTCCCGAGTACGCGAGGACGCTGCTTTCCTCCGGGAGGAAGAGGCCGGAAGACGTCGAGAAGAGCCTCAAGTGGCGAATGGAGCGGCAAGCGATCCTGAGCAGGGTGCAGAACCGGCCGGAGTGCCGCTTCTACGTCCACGAGCTCGCGCTGCAGCTTCGGGTGGGCGACGAACGGATCATGGAGGAGCAGTACCTGCGCATGCTCTTCAACACGCACATCCTGCGGATCGTGCCGATGTCGGCCAGTCCGGCCGCGATCAGGATGTCCGCACGAATGCTGTTCAACTTCGAAAAGCATGTACCGGTCGCGTACAGCGAGACCGACCTCGCGAACGTCTTCGCGCACGACGGTGCCGCCATCGCGGACAGTCGGGAGTTCTTCAAGTGGCTGGATGCCCTCGCTTTGGATGAGGGACAATCGCGGAGCATGCTGGCGAAGTACGTCAGCGGACTCCGGAAGGACTCCCATGAGCCACAGGCGGAGCTGGCGTAAGAGTTCCTACAGCGGTCCTGAGTACGACAGTGCGTGCGTCGAGGTGTCGCTCGCCCAGGACGCTCTCGTGCGTGACTCGAAGGCCACTCGCGGTGACGCCCTGGTCTTCTCGATTCAGGCGTGGCGGGCGTTCGTGGTGAGCGTCGCCTGATCGGCCCAGCAAAAGTTCGGCCGACGTTCACCGTGTGAGCTGCACCGCTCAGCGCCCCATCGGAAGTTTCGTCAGCGTAAACGCGTTATCCTCGGTACTCGCGAGACCCGAGGAGCGTGGGGTTGAGTCAAGACACCGAACCCGCTGCGACGGTTGTTCAACCGTCGGCGACCCGGCGTGTGCGCGCCCGCCTTGCGCGGCGCATCACCGCCCAACGTGCGGCCCCGGTGAAGCAGGTCCTCGAACCTCTCGCCGCCGCGCACTACGACCTCCATCCCAAGGCCGATCTGGCGCTTCTGCAGCACGCGTACGACGTTGCCGAGGAGAAGCACCGCCCGCAGCGCCGCAAGTCCGGCGACCCGTACATCACCCACCCGCTCGCCGTGGCGACGATCCTCGCCGAACTGGGCATGGACACCACGACGCTGGTGGCCGCGCTGCTGCACGACACCGTGGAAGACACCGACTACTCGCTCAACCAGCTCAAGGAAGACTTCGGTGAGGAAGTCGCCAGGCTGGTCGACGGCGTCACGAAGCTCGACAAGGTCAAGCTGGGGGCAGCGGCCGAGGCCGAGACCATCCGCAAGATGGTGATCGCGATGGCGAAGGACCCGCGGGTCCTGGTCATCAAGCTGGCCGACCGGCTGCACAACATGCGCACCATGCGGTTCCTGCCGCCGGAGAAGCAGGCCCGCAAGGCCCGTGAGACGCTCGAAGTGCTCGCGCCGCTGGCCCATCGCCTGGGCATGGCGACCGTGAAGTGGGAGCTCGAGGACCTCGCGTTCGCGATCCTGCAGCCCAAGAAGTACGACGAGATCGTGCGGCTGGTCGCGAAGCGCGCGCCCAGTCGCGACACGTATCTGAGGACCGTCGTCCAGGAGCTCAACGGGCAGCTGGAGACCGCGCGGATCGTCGCGAAGGTCGAGGGCCGGCCGAAGCACTACTACTCGATCAACCAGAAGATGATCGTCCGCGGCCGGGACTTCGACGACATCCACGACCTCGTGGGTGTGCGGATCCTGGTCGACGAGGTGCGCGACTGCTACGCGGCGATGGGCGTCGTCCACGCGGCCTGGCAGCCGATGCCCGGACGGTTCAAGGACTACATCGCGCAGCCCAGGTTCGGCGTCTACCAGTCGCTGCACACGACCGTCATCGGTCCCGACGGCAAGCCTCTCGAGGTGCAGATCCGCACCCACGAGATGCACCAGCGGGCCGAGTACGGCATCGCGGCGCACTGGCGGTACAAGGAGACCAAGGGCACGCACAACGGCAAGTCCGTCGAGATCGACGAGATGGCGTGGATGCGCCAGCTCCTCGACTGGCAGCGGGAAGCCGCGGACCCCGGTGAGTTCCTCGAGGGGCTCAGGTGGGACCTCGCCGCGCGCGAGATCTTCGTGTTCACGCCGAAGGGTGACGTGCAGACGTTGCCGACGGGCTCCACACCGGTCGACTTCGCCTACGCCGTCCACACCGAGGTGGGGCACCGCTGCATCGGCGCCAGGGTCAACGGTCGTCTGGTCGCTCTCGAACGCAAGCTCGAGAACGGCGAGGTCGTCGAGATCTTCACCTCCAAGGCGGAGGGTGCGGGCCCGTCCCGCGACTGGCTGAGCTTCGTGGCGTCCCCGCGCGCCAAGGCGAAGATCAAGCAGTGGTTCGCCAAGGAGCGCAAGGAAGAGGCGATCGAGCAGGGCAAGGACGCGATCACCAAGGAAGTCCGCCGCGTCGGCCTGCCGATCCAGCGCCTGGTCAGCGTCGACGCGATGCAGGCCCTCGCCAAGGAACTGCACTACCCGGACATGAGCGCGCTGTACGCGGCGGTCGGGGAGGGGCACACCTCCGCCCGCCACGTCGTGCAACGGCTCGTCGCGCAGCTCGGCGGTGTCGAACACGCCGAGGAGGAACTGGCCGACCGCGCCACCCCGTCCACGGTCACCCGGCGCCGCCCGACCGGCGACGCGGGCGTGATCGTCAAGGACGCGGGCGACGTGTGGGTGAAGCTCGCCCGCTGCTGCACTCCGGTGCCGGGCGACGACATCCTCGGGTTCGTCACGAGGGGCGGTGGTGTGTCCGTGCACCGCACCGACTGCACGAACGCCGACGAGCTGCTGAAGTCGCCGGAACGCCTGCTCGACGTCGAGTGGGCGCCGTCGTCCTCCAGCGTGTTCCTGGTGGCGATCCAGGTGGAGGCGCTCGACCGGCACCGGCTGTTGTCGGACGTCACGAAGGTGCTGGCCGACGAGCGCGTGAACATCCTGTCGGCGTCGGTGACGACGTCGCGGGACCGCGTGGCCGTCAGCCGGTTCTCGTTCGAGATGGGCGACCCGAAGCACCTCGGGCACGTCCTCAAGGCCGTGCGGAGCGTGGAGGGCGTCTACGACGTCTACCGCGTGACCTCGGCCTCGTAAGGTACAGAGAGCGCAGAGAAAGCCCCCGGCTGAAGAAGCCGGGGGCTTTCGCCTGTTCTCACCGGCGCGGGATGCGCCAGGTCTGCGCCGCCGTGCCGTTGCACCACCAGATCTGCAGCCGGGTGAAGTTGTCACTCCACCCGTTCCGCACGTCGAGGCACTGCCCCGACTTCACGTTCACGAGCGAACTGCCCTGCACCCGCCACTGCTGTGCCGGTGTGCCGTTGCAGTCCCACAGCTGCACCGCCGTGCCGGGATCGGTCCAGCCGTTCGTGACGTCCATGCACCGGCCGAGCGCGCGCAGCGAACCGTCCGCGTCGACCTTCCAGTCCTGCGCGCCGGTGCCGTTGCAGTCGTAGAGCCAGATCGCCGTGCCAGGCCACGTGTGGCCGCCGTCGATGTCGATGCACCTGCCCGCGATGCCCTGGAGGCGGTCCGCGGGCCGGGGCAGCACCCACTGCTGGTTGGTACCGCCGCCGCACCCGGACACGGACAGCTGCCCGCCGGCCGTCAGGCACCGGCCGCCGAGCTGCAGCGTGCCGTCGGATCCCGCCGTCCAGCGCTGACCAGCGCAGTCCGTCAGCACGGCGAGATCACCCTGCACCGCGAGACACTTGCCCAGCGCGCGCAGCGTCCCGTCCGGCTCCGCGGTCCAGCGCTGGGCACCGGTCTTGTTGCAGCTCCACAGCCCGACCGGCGTGCCGTTGGCGGAGTTCGCGCTCGCCACGTCCACACAGGAGCCGTAGTTGTTCGTCAGCTGGCCGGTGGCGCCGTTCTGGAAGCGGAACGCCGGCTGCGTGGTGCTGCCGGTCAGCCGGATGTCCCGCGACGACGCGCCGACGGAGAGCGTGAACGTGCCGGCGGGCACGCGGAACGTGCGTTCGCCGGTGTCCCAGAGCGCGAACGCCTTCCTGTCGATGGTCATCGACACGCGGGTCGAGTTGCCGGGATCCAGCGTCACCTTCGTGAAGTCGCGCAGCTGCCGCGGCGGCTCACCCGCCGAGCCCGGATACCCGACGTACACCTGGGGCACGGCCGATCCTCGCCGCGCACCGCTGTTGCGCACGGTGAACGAGACGCTCACCGCCCCGTCCGCTGCCGACGCCAGGCTGAGGGCGCTGTAGGCGAACGTCGTGTAACCCAGGCCGTAGCCGAACGGGAACATCGGCGCTGTGCCCGTCGCGTCGTACCAGCGGTAACCGACCGCGAGCCCTTCGGTGTAGTTGTAGTTGCCTCCCACACCGGGGTACTGCTCGGGCGACTGCATCGGGTCCGACCCCAGATCGACGGGGAAGGTCACGGGCAGCCGTCCGGACGGCTCCGCGGTGCCCCACAGGACGTCGACCAGCGCCAAGCCGCCCTGTTCACCGGGGTACCAGGCCTCCATCAGTGCCGGCACCGAACCCCGCCACGGCATGGTCACCGGGCCGCCGGTCTCGACCACCACGATCGTGCGCGGGTTCACCGCGGCGATCGCGCTGACCAGCGCGTTCTGGTTGCCGGGCAGCTCGATGTCCAGCCGGTCCGCGCCTTCGGTCGTGCGGTCGCCGACGACGACCACGGCGACCTGCGCCGCCTGGGCCGCCTGCACAGCGGCCTGGATCTCGGGGTCGGCCCCTGCGGGCGTGAACCAGTCCAGCGAGAGGTTCGAGAAGCCCGCCGACTCGGTGTAGTCGACCTGGACGCGGTGCGGCACGCCTGCCTGCAGCGCGACGGACGCGGTGCGGGTCTCGGTGCCGTGATCACCCCAGTTGTCCACCACGAGGCCGCCGTCGAGGTACAGGCGGCTGCCGTCGTCGCTCGTCAGGGCGAACTCGTAGGTCCCGGTGGCCGCGGCGGTGAGCGTGCCGGTCCAGCGGGCCGACCAGTTGTCCGCGTTCACGCCCGGCGCGGGCGATCCGGTCAGCCAGTTGAAGTCGATCACGCTGTCCGTTCTGGACACGACCGGCGCGCCCTGCAGACCGCTGTTGTTGAAGAAGTCCGCCCGCAGTCCGGTGAGCACTCCGGCGGGCACAGTGAACGGTTCGAGGCGCGCGCCCACGTGATACGACAGTCCGTTGCCGAGCTTGGCGCGCAAGGCGTCCACCGGTTTCACGGTGTACTGCGGATAGGGCGTCACCCGCGAGCTGCCGTCACCTCCGGTGTGCGCCACGTCGCCGTAGATCCCGGACAGCGCAACGGTCGTGGTGGCGTTGGTCAGCGGGAGCACACCGTTGTCGTTCTTCAGCAACACGGTGCCCGCCGCGGCCTGGGCGCGGGCGAACGCGGCGTGCTCGGCGGGGTTGAACGACGTCGACGGCGGCGGATCGAGCGCCCCGGCGCGTACCAGCATTCGCAACACGCGCCGGGCACGCTCGTCCAGCACGGACTTGGCGAGCTCACCCGACCGCACGGCACCGGGAAGTCCCGCGTAGAAGGTGGAACCGCCGAACTCCTGGTCCAGCCCGGCGAGCGCCGACCGCACACCGGAGTGCGTGGCCGGGTAGTCCGAACCGACCGCGCCGGAGAATCCCCACTGGTCGTTCAGAACGTCGTTCAGCAGAGGGAAGTGTTCGCAGGCGAACGAGTGATCGACCTGGTTGTAGGCGCACATGGCCGACCAGGCACCACCCTGCTTCACCGCCGTCTCGAACGCGGGCAGGTAGATCTCACGCAGCGTCCGGTCGTCCACATTGGAGCTCGACGCGGTGCGGGCGTTCTCCTGGTTGTTGGCGGCGTAGTGCTTCACCTGTGCAGCGACGCCCTGACCCTGCACACCGGCGACGAAGCTCGCGCCGAGCTGACCCGCGAGGTACGGATCCTCGCCGTAGGTCTCGAAGTTGCGACCGCCCTGCGGCACCCGCACGATGTTGATCATCGGCGCGTACAGCACGTGGTATCCGCGCGCTCTGGTCTCCTTGCCCATGAGCGCGCCCGCCTGGCCGGTGAGAGCGCGGTCGAACGTCGAGGCCATCGCCACCGGCGCGGGGAAGGCCGTCGCGGGCTGCCCGTCCCGCACACCGGCGGGACCGTCGGTGAGGCGCAGCGGGGGGATGCCGAGACGGGGGACACCGCCGACGTACCCGACCTCGTTGTGGCCGATCGGGGCGGAGATCCCGCGCAGCAGGGTGACCTCCTCGTCGATGGTCAGCTGTTCCAGCAGGCCGTTCACCCGTTGCTCCAACGGGACCGGGGCCGCTTCTGTGGTTGTCGCCGTGGCGGTGGAAACCGCACCGGACAGGAGCATGGCGATGGTCGCGATCCTGATCGAGGCCGTGTTTCGCCCAATGTGGACGGTCATGGTCCGTCTCCCCTCGCAGCGGGGGAGAGTCTGCGCGCGCGACTCGCCTTTCTTGATCTCAAATGAATGTAAGTGGCCAAAACGAGTAATGCCAGCACCCTTACGACTGACATCTAAAGGAAGGAGCGCCCGCCGCGAGGGGAGATACACCCATGGCCAGAGTGCTGAACGTCGTGGCACACCACGACGACGACCTGCTCTTCCTCAGCCCGACCCTCATGAAGGACCTGCGCGACGGCAACACCGTGCGCACCGTGTTCCTCGTTGCCTCCGACTACCACACGTTCCCCACCTACATGCAGGAGCGCGAACTCGGCGTGCGCGAGGCGTACGCGGCGGCTGCCGGGCTGGCGGCCACGCCGTGGCGTTCCCAGGCCTACGGGGCGGGCAACCTCTCCGCGACGCTCTGGACGCTCGGCAACCGCGTGTCGATCCTGGAGAACCGGTTGCCGGACGGCGCCACCCCGCCGGAGAACCGGCTGTGGTTCCTCTACGCGCGCAACCAGACGCTCACCGGGCGGCCACTCGACTTCACCGCCGCCCAGGCTCCCGACCGCGCCGCGGTGATCGCGTTCCTGCGCGCGGCGATCGCGGACTTCCAGCCGGACGTCATCAGGACCACCGACCCGTCGGCCGATCTGCAGCTGCAGAACACGCCCTCGCTCACGCTCGAAGGGAACTACTTCCACCGGGACCACGTCGCGGCGGCGCGGCTGGTGCAGACCGCGATGCTCAACGTCTCGCCCGTCCCGCAGATCGTCTACTACCGCGACTACACGATTCGCGACGAGGCCGGGAACCAGACCGCGGCGGACACGACGTTCAAACGCAACACGTTCCGCACCTTCGCGGTGCACGATGTCGACATCTGCCCGAACGGCGGGGTGAACTGCCCACCGGCAGGCGGGTTCTACGACGACCTGATGAACAAGCAGTACCTCGCCGACGCGACGTGGTTCGGCGACCGGGCGATCCCGTTGCCAGAGGACGACCCCGCCAAGCCGTGGCCCGTGATCGGTCAGTTCTTCAACGTCCGCAACCGGGGCACGAACCTCGAACTGGCCGTGAACAACGCCTCGACCGCCGACCTGGAGCCGATAGTCGGCTGGCCGCACACCGGCACCCAGAACCAGCGGTGGCGGTTCGAGGCGAACCCGCAGGGCTGGGAGCTCGTCGCCAACCACTCCGGCAAGTCCTTCGACCTGCCGGAGTCGAGCCAGAGCAGCGGAGTGCAGCTGATCCAGTTCTCCCGGACCGGCGCGCTGAACCAGACGGTGCGGCTGCGCGGCTCCACGGCGTCGGGCTGGCGGCTGCTCTTCGCCCACTCCGGACTCGCCGTCGCGGTGCAGGGGAGCGGGAACGGCGCGCCGGTCGTGCAGCAGACGTTCACCGGCGCGGCGAACCAGCTGTGGGACCTGGTGCCGGCCTGAGACGCGAAACGGCCCCCGGAGCCGTTCCGGGGGCCGTCGTCACGAGTGGAGGACCTAGTTCGCGACCAGAGCGGACTTGATGTCGACCGGGGTCTTCGGCTTGCCGTCACCCTGACCCGGCTGCTGCGAGATCGTGCCGGTCTTCGCGACCTCGTCGATCTTCTTCAGCGACTCCTCGTCGACCGTGCCGAAGATCGTGTACTTCGGCGGCAGGTTCGAGCCGTCGCCGTAGACGATGAAGAACTGCGAACCGTTGGTGTCCGGGCCCGAGTTCGCCATGGCGAGCACGCCGCGGCCGTAGGTGAGCTCCGGGTAGACCTCGTCCTTGAACGAGTAGCCGGGGCCGCCCATGCCGTTGCCGCCGGGGTCGCCGCACTGCAGGACCTGGATGCCGGTCACCACGAGGCGGTGGCACGTCGTGCTGTCGAAGTACTTCTGCTTCGCCAGGTTCACGAAGTTGTTCACCGTGCACGGCGCGAGCGCGCGGTCGAGGTTGAACTTCAGGTCACCGATGGAGGTGTTGAGCGTGACCCCGACGGTGCCGGTGGCGGACTGCTCGCCGTTCGCGGGCGGCGTGTTCTCCTTGGCCGCCGGCTCCTGGCCCTTCGTGTATTCACAGTTCACCTTTTCCGGGAGCGCCTGAGCGCGCTTCGGGATCTGGTGCAGCGCCGTGGGGATGTTCTCCGCCTTGTCGACCGCCTCCTGCTGGGGAGTCTCCGAGGCGGCTGCATCACCGTTACCGAAGTCGTGGGTCGCGAGCCACCACACGCCAGTACCGACGAGCGCAACAACGACGACCGTCGAGACGACGGCGATGATGCGACGCTTCTTGGCCCGCTCCTGGCGGTACACCCTCTGACGCTCAAGCTTGCGCTTGGCTGCCTCGCGTCGCTGCTCGTTGGTGGGCACGTGCTCCCTCCCCAGGGACTCATGCGAATAGGGCGGTCGGCTCGGCAGTCTAGGGCCTGGGCATATGAGCTTTGTGTGGTGGTTAGGCTGTGGTTGGAACAGGGAGGTCATTTCGTGCTCGTGATCGGGTTCCCCACTGGTGCGCTCCAGGCGAACTGCTTCGTCCTGGCGGCCGGTGAGGGCGAGCCCTGCGTGATCATCGATCCCGGTCAGGACGCGGTCGAGCCGATCGAGCAGGCCCTGCGCGAGCACCGTCTCGCGCCTGTCGCCGTGCTGCTCACGCACGGGCACTTCGACCACACCTTCTCCGTCACGCCGGTCTGCGACGGCAACGACATCCCCGCGTACATCCACCCGGACGACGTCGAGATGCTCGCCGACCCGCTGAAGGGCGTCAGCCGCGAGTCGGCCGCGTTCTTCGGCGGCAACCTGGAGATGCGCGAGCCGTCCGAGGTGCGCTCGCTGACCGACGGCGTCGACCTCGACCTCGCCGGGCTGCACATCACCGTCGACCACACGCCGGGCCATACCGGCGGGTCGGTGATGTTCCGCTCCGGCGCGCAGGAAGGGGGTCGCCTGGTGATCTCGGGTGACACGCTCTTCGCCGGTTCCATCGGACGCACCGACCTGCCTGGCGGTGACCACTCGCGCATGCTGTCGTCTCTGCAGAGCAAGGTGCTGACCTTGCCCGACGACACGGTGGTGCTGCCCGGCCACGGCCCGACGACGACCATAGGCCGAGAACGTGCGACGAACCCGTACCTGCTTCAGCTGCAGGACGCTCCGGCCGCCCCGCACCGAGGACTTTGAGAGACGTGTTTTCCGCACCCAAAGGCGTTCCCGACTACATCCCGCCGACTTCCGCCGCTTTTGTGCACGTTCGGTCGACGCTGACCCGTGCCGCCGAGCTCGCGGGCTACGGCTACGTCGAGCTGCCGGTCTTCGAGGACACGGCGCTGTTCGCGCGCGGTGTCGGCGAGTCGACCGACGTCGTGTCGAAGGAGATGTACACCTTCCTCGACCGCGGCGACCGGTCCATCACGCTGCGCCCCGAGGGCACCGCGGGCGTGATGCGGGCCGTGATCGAGCACAGCCTCGACCGCGGCCAGCTGCCGGTGAAGCTCTACTACGCGGGCCAGTTCTTCCGCGCCGAGGCTCCGCAGGCCGGCCGGTACCGCCAGTTCCACCAGGTCGGCATCGAGGCGATCGGCGTGGACGACCCGGCGCTCGACGCCGAGGTCATCGCGGTCGGCGACGCCGGGTTCCGCGCTCTCGGCCTGACCGGGTACCGGCTGGAGATCACCTCGCTGGGTGACTCGAACTGCCGTCCGGCCTACCGGGAGCTGCTGCAGGCCTTCCTGGCGAAGCTCCCGCTCGACGAGGCGACCCGCCAGCGCGCCGAGCTGAACCCGCTGCGGGTGCTCGACGACAAGCGGCCCGATGTGCGGGCTCTCGTAGCCGAGGCGCCGCTGATGGTGGACCACCTGTGCGACGCGTGCCGTGAGCACTACGAGCTGGTCAAGGCGTACCTGACCGAGCTCGGCGTGAAGTTCGTCGAGAACCCGCGCATGGTCCGCGGGCTCGACTACTACACGAAGACGACGTTCGAGTTCGTCCACGACGGGCTGGGCGCGCAGTCGGGCATCGGTGGCGGTGGCCGGTACGACGGCCTGATGGCGCAGCTCGGAGGCCAGGAGCAGTCCGGCGTGGGCTTCGGCCTCGGCGTCGACCGTGCTCTGCTGGCTGCTCAGGCCGAGGGCGTGCTGCCGGAGTTCAGCCGCGTCGACGTGATCGGCGTGCCGCTGGGCGAGGCCGCGCGGGCCCGGCTCGTGGCGATCGCCGGTGAGCTGCGCGCGGCCGGCGTGCGCACGGACCTCGTGTACGGCGGCAAGTCGATGAAGGCGGGCTTCAAGGTCGCCGACAGGTCGGGTGCGAAGTTCGCACTGGTGCTCGGTGAGCGCGACCTGGAGGCAGGGCAGATCGGCATCAAGACCCTGGCCACGGGCGAGCAGGTCTCCGTGGCGCTGACCGACGTGGTCGAGGCGGTGCGGAAGGCGCTGTGAGCCCAGAGGAGAAGAGCGCGGGCGACAAGAGCGCGGGCGAGAAGCTCGTTCTCGATCTGCTGGACAAGACGACGGTCCGCAAGCGCGCCCGGATGGTCGCGATCGGCGGCATCATGGTCGCCCTCGCCTTCGGTGCGATCGTGGGCCTGATCGGAGGGCGGTGGCCGGGTGTCATCGCCGCGCTGATCGTGGCCGTGCCGGTGGTGCTGCTGGCGATGTCCGAGGCCCGCCGCACGGTGTGGCTGGAGGGCACGCGCGTGAACGTGCGCGCATTCGGGACGCGCACTGTCGACCTGGCCACCGCCGACACGCTGGACCTGCTGGTCACGGACCTGCGCGGCGCCCGAACCGTCGGCCTGTTCGTGCGCGGCGGCAAGAAGGCGATCAACATCGCGCTGTCGATGTACGCCGGTACCGGTGGCCGTGAGCTGGGCATCTACCAGCTGCGCCGGCTCGCCGACTCGCTGGCGTCCCGCGGTGACACGCCAGGGCTGGTGTTCTCGGAGCTGCTCGTCGCTCAGCTGCGGGCCGAGGCGCGCGGGCTCGCCGCCGCCGACCGTCCGCTGTACCGGCTGGGGTCGCTGGCTCCTGCCGGTCGGATGGCGCAGAAGCTGAATCCCGACGCCGTCTCGAAGTTCGTGACCTCGCTGGACTAGGCCCTGGTTTCGATGAAGGTCCCCTTCATCGTGTCAGGTGCCCCAGAGGCCGGACGGCGGCGCGGGGGAGAGGGTCGCCGTCTCGTCGGTGGTGACGGGTGCGCCGCCGATGAACTTCGTCAGCCCCGTGCCGTGCTCGACGCGGCCGGGGAACGGATCGCCCGCGGTGGCGCGCATCAGCTGCTGCATCGGCAACCCGGTGTGCGACGCGAAGATCACGAAGTTGCCGAACCGGCGGCCGCGGAACACGCCCGGCTCGGCCAGCACGCAGACGTGTTCGAACACCGAGCGCACGGTCGCGCACTGGGCCCGGGCGAACTGCAGGCCGTTGCCGTCGCCGATGTTCGCCGCGTAGACGCCGTCCTCGACGAGCGCCGCCGAGGCCTGCCGCACGAACTCGACCGACGTGAGATGGGCGGGTGTGCGCGCTCCCGCGAAGCAGTCCGTGACGATCAGGTCGAACGATCCGGGGCGCGCCTTGACGAGCACCGCCCGTGCGTCACCAGTGGTGATCTTCACGCCTTTGGGCGGCGGTAGCTCGCGGCGCACGAACGCGATCAGGCCGGCGTCGATCTCGGCGACCTGTTGAGACGACCGAGGCACTGTCGCGGCCACGTAGCGCGCTAGCGTGAGCGCGCCACCACCCAGGTGCAGCACGCGGGAAGGCGCCACGAGATCGATCAGATGGCCGAGGCGGCGGACGTACTCGAACTCCAGATAGGTCGGGTCGTCCAGGTCCACATGAGACTGTGGGGTTCCGTTGACGCGCAACGTCCACGAAGTCCTGCCGCCCAGGTCGGGCACCAGTTCGGCCGTGCCGGAGTCGATCGACTCGGTGATCGCCTCGGTGTCGGGCCGTTGTCTTCCCACTGCTCTATTGTCTCATCGGCCGTGTCGCTCCTGAGGAGGACCTAAGTGCAGGTTATCGCGAACATCCTGATCGCCTTGGTGGCGTTGATCCACATCTACATCGTGGTGCTGGAGATGTTCCTCTGGACGACTCCGCGCGGCCAGAAGGCGTTCGGCCTCACGCCGGAGTTCGCCCAGGAGTCCAAGGCTCTCGCCGCGAACCAGGGCCTCTACAACGGCTTCCTCGCCGCCGGTCTGATCTACGCGCTGATCCGCCAGGACTTCGGTGCGTCCGTGCTGTTCACGGTGTTCGTGATCGTCGCGGGCATCTACGGCACGTTCACGGCGAGCCGGAAGATCTTCTTCGTGCAGGTGGTGCCTGGCGTGCTGACGCTGCTCTTCGTGCTCCTGGCTCACTAGGGCGCTCCCACGGCCCCTTGTCGGGGTCGTAGCCGATGAAGAGGTCGCCCTCGATGCGCGCGGGCTGCGGTTTCGGCCGCGGCTTCGCGCGCTTCACGGTCTTGGCCTTGGGCTCGGGTTCGGGCTCCGAGGGTTCCGGAACGGCAGGGGCGACCTCCTGGCGTACCGCGACGAGCGCGGCCAGCGCCGTGGTCACCGGGATCGCCGCCACGAGGCCGATGCTGCCGACGAGCGTGCGGACGATCTCCTGCGCGATCTGCTGCGCGGTCAGGATCTCGCCCATCGACCGCCCGGCCAGCGAGATCGCCAGCAGCAACGGCAGCGCCGCGCCCGCGTAGGCCATGACGAGCGTGTTGACCACTGACGACATGTGGTCGCGCCCGATCCGCGACCCGGCCGCGAACAGTTCGCGCCACGTCAGCTTGTCGTTGGCGCGCCGCAGCTCCCACACCGCGCTGGTCTGCGTCACGGTCACGTCGTCGAGCACGCCCAGCGCACCGATCAGCGTGCCCGCGAGCAGCAACCCGCGCGTGTCGATGTCCGTGCCGAGCACGGTGACGAGGTTGATCGTGTCCTCGTCGAGCCCCGTCAGCGAGGCGACGGCGCTGAACAACGCGCCCAGCACACCGATCAGCGAGAGGCTGACCAACGTTCCCAGCACGGCGGTCGAGGTTCTCGCCGATATGCCGTGCGTCAGGTAGAGCACCACGAACATGATCAACCCGGCGCCGACCACCGCCACGAGCAGCGGGCTCTCGCCGGCCAGGATCGACGGCATCACGAACAGCACCAGCACCACGAAGCTCAGCAGCAACGCGCCCAGTGCCGCGAGTCCCTGCCATCGTCCGAGCAGGAGCACGGCCGCCGCGAACAGCACGGCCAGGATCACCAGCGACCAGCCGCGCTGGAAGTCGACGATCTGGTACGACTCGGCGGCCTGTGGCTGGCTGCCCGAATAGGACAGCACGACCTCGTCACCGAGCTGGAAGTGCGGCGCGCCGGGGCCGTGCGGGCTCGGGATCGTGATGCTCTGGCCGTTCGCGTCGCCGTCGGTCATCCGCACGGTCACCGCGATGCACTTCTCGCCGCAGTTCTCCTGCACGCCCGTGACGACCGCGGCGACCGGCTTCTGGTGCAGGCCGATCGCGGCGCCGGTCTTCTGCTCGTGCCCGAACGGGTACAGCAGTGCCGCGCCGACGAGCGTGGCCAGCGCCAACGGCACCAGCAGCCACATCAGCAACGTGCGCACGCGCTGCGACGCGGGTTCCTCGTCCTTCAGCGCGTGGCTATGCCCGTGACCGTGACCCACGCGCGACATCCTGCCTCATGAGGTGTTCGACGGCCGTTACGGCCGTCGCGAACCTGTTCTGCGTCAGCTTCAGCCACGGGACGCCGCGCTGGGGGAGCTCGCGTTCGAACAGGCCGGTCATCCACTCGCGCAGGTGCTCGCCGTCGCGCCAGCCGTCCTGTTCGAACGGAACGCCTTCGTGGTCGGTCAACAGGTAGAGATCCGGTTCGGTGCCGGTGCAGATGTCCGGCCGGAAACCGAGGTAGCGCTCTCCCCAGACCGTCGCGGCGAACGCGTCGTTGTCCGCGATGACGAGCGGGGCGGTTTCGTGCGTTATGCGGCGTTCTTGTTCGTGGGCGACGTCTTCGAAGTCGCCCAGTGTCCACACCAGACTGTCCACGGTGGTGTCCGGATCGAACGCTCGAGCTGACTGCAGCTTGAGCTCGGTGTGTTCGCGGCCGTACTCGGAGATCCACGGGGCTCCGAAGTGGTCTGCGAGCTGTGTGGACAGTGTCGTGGTGCCGGTGCTCTCCGCGCCGACCACCACGACCTTCCAGCCGAGGCCGCGCTGGGTCGCGGGCGCGAGGTGGTGCCAGTTCGCGATGGGGTCGGTGCGCATCGCCGTGCCGGAGACGGGATGGGTGAGCCGGTCCAGGTCGACGAGCACGTGCTGTGCGCCGAGCCTTTGCGCGAGTTCGTCGCCGTACTTCTCGCTGGAGAACACGACATCGACAGGTGCTTTGTCCGGTTCGCCGTCCGCGATGGCGCGCCGGGCCAGGACCGCACGCGTCAGTTCGACGTGCAGGTTCCAGATCGTGTCGGAGTCGAAGTCCATCGGGTGGTCGTCGAGGTCGCCGATGATCCGCACGCCGGGTGTGTTCCGGTGGGTCTCGGTCAGCCAGCGCACGCGGTGTTCGAGCGGGATCAGTTCGGTCGAGGCGGCCAGGACCGTGACGGTCGTGCGTTCGCTGCGAGCGGCCGCCGTCTCGATCAGGTGGTGGTGGCCGTTGTGCGGTGGGTAGAACTTGCCGAGCACCAGCGCGTGGCCGAACTCCTTCATACGCGCACCACGTCCCGCGTCCACGAGCGCAGCCCAATTACACAGAGCACCATGAACCCCACGTACAACACTGCTGTCAGATAGAGGTCCTTGTAGGCGTAGAGCGGCACGTAGATCACGTCCGCGGCGATCCACAGCCACCAGCACTCGACCTTCTTGCGCGCCTGGCCCCACGTGGCGAGCAGTGACAGCACCGTCGTGACCGCGTCCCAGAAGGGCACCGTGGACTCGGTGTACGACACCAGGATCCAATGCAGCAGACCGGTTCCGGCGACTCCGGCGACCGCGAGCCAGATCCACTGCCGGGACGTCG
>JAVXWK010000552.1:0-2730 GCA_032230575.1 Pseudonocardiales bacterium
CGAGGGTCTGATGAATGTTGACGGGCACGACATCTATGCGCGTTGCAGCGGCACTGGGTCGCCCACGGTCCCTGCTCCCCGTCAGGTCCGCGCGGGCTCGTCACGTCCGGCTCACCTGGACCCACGGACGCATGGCTCGGGCTCGGCTCACTGTCGGCCGTCCAGGCCGCGGTCGCTCACCGGCTCGACGCCTGGGCCAGCTCCAGCACCTCGTAGTGCTCCTGCGGACCGGGGACCACGTGGGTCCGCGCCCTGACGACCGGCACGAATGCGGCAACCAACGCGGCCAACGCGGAGGTGACCACCAGGACGATGAAGCCGCCCACGTAGCCCGCTTCCACCGGCAGCCCGTCGGGGCGTGCACCGGCGGTCACCACGCTGGCGAGCACGGCACCGCCCAGAGCGCCGCCCACCGTGCGGATGTTGGCGTTCATGCCGCTGGCCACTCCGGTCTGCGTCTGCGGTACGGCGTCGACGACCAGGTTGGACATCGCCGCGAACGCCAGCCCGAACGCCAGGCCCAGCACGGTCGTCTCCAGCAGCACCTGCCACACCTGGTCGTGCAACAGCACGAGTCCCAGGGTGCCAAGTGAGGTGAGTGTGGACCCCACGACCAGTACCGCCTTGGAGCCGAAGCGAGCGGCCAGCGGGCCGGAAGCGAGCCCGGCCTTGAAGGTGGCTTCCGTCTGCGGCAGCAGCTTCAAACCGGAGACGGTCTCCGAGGCACCGAAGCCGTAGCCCGCGGACGACGGCGTCTGCAGGAACTGCGGCAGGAACGCGAACATGGAGTACATGCCCGCGCCGAACAGAAGCGACACGAGATTGACGGTCCACACGGTCGGGATCCGCATCATCGCCATGTCGACCAGCGGCTGAGCGCTGCGGGTCTCGGCCCAGACCCACACCGGCAGCAGGACGGCGGCGGCGACGAACAGCACGACGACCCGGCCGGAGGTCCAGCCCCAGCTGTGTCCCTGGCTGACGGCCAGCAGGAGGGCCACCAGCCACGCCGAGAGCAGCAGCGCACTGGTGACGTTGATCGACCCCTCCGTGCGTTCGGGGGACTCGGGCACGAACATCGCGGCGGCCACGGCGGCCAGAGCGGTCATGATCATCGGCAGCCAGAAGAGCCAGTGATAGCTCAGCACGTTCACCAGCGGGCCGGCGAGGACGAGCCCGATCCCGCCGCCAACGGCGAGCAGTGCGGACGACGTACCGACCGCGCCGGTCACCCGGTCCCGGGGGAACTCGTCGCGGATGATCCCGAAGGTGAGCGGCAGGACGCCGCCGCCGATGCCCTGCACCGCCCGCGCCGCGATCAGCACACCGATGCTGGGCGCGACCGCTGCCATCAGGGCGCCCACGGCCAGGGCACCGAGGGCGACCACCAGCATGCGCTCCTTGCCGACCTTGTCGCCAACCCGGCCGATGATCGGAGTGAAGACCGACGCGGAGAGCAGGTACGCGGTGAGGACCCACGTCACGGTCGCCTGGTCCGTGTCGAGCGCCGCCGCGATCGTGGGCAGCACTGGGTTGACCATCGACTGCAGAAGGGAGAACGACGACACCCCCACGCAAAGGACGAAGAACGTCACCCGGTAGTCGGTCCTGCGGTCGGTGCGTGCCAAGACGGGATCCCTTGATTCGACGGTGCTGGCGGCGAGGCCGCCGGTGGACGTGAACGGGTCAGACGAGTGTGCAGACCCCAAGCATTGGCCGAACACCGGTCCGGCGAGCCGCATTCCTGGGGCCGGTGCCACATCGCGTGGCCTGCGCCACGTCCGGGCCCATGGGACCGCCCAGATCTGCCGCTCTGCGCGCACGTTCAAGCGCACACCACTGCCGTTGCTCCCGACGTAAGCATGCTCATGGGGCCGCATCGGCACCTGGCGTTATGCCGCATGGGCGACGTAAATTATGCGCATGGAGCATGAAGAGCGGGTGCAGTTCTTTGCTGATGCCGAGGGTCTCATCTGGCTTCCCCTGGTTGCTGAGCGACTGTTTGCCGCTCACGTACGAGAAGGAAGAGAGGCGCGCGGCTGGACTCAGGCATTCCTCGCTGAGCAACTGAGCGCTCGTGGCGTTCCTTTGAGCCAGAGTGGGGTCGCCAAGCTGGAACGCCCCGACGATTCCACCCGGCGACCCATCCGTCTCAACGAGGCGGCGGCTCTCGCCGCGCTCTATCAACAGTCGCTGCGTGACATGACTCAGACTCGCGCAAGCGAAAGTCCCGAACAGCGCCGACTGCTGGAAGCCAAGCGGCGATACAGCGAAGCCACGGCAGCCGTGGCGCTGGCCCAACGTGACCTCACGGTTGCGAAGCAGAAACTTGTTGACGCCCAGGCCAGCCTCGCCAGGGTGTAAGCGCACGTCCGAACCTGCCGCAGTCCGCGTGGTGACTTTCAGTCGACGACCCCGCCGCCCCAATCTTCGTACCGGCCACCGTGCGCTTCGATGACTTGCGCTGCCTGGCGAGTGAATGAGGCGGCGGTCTCCGGTTCCACCGGCCTGATGTGGGTGAACTCCAACGAACTCTTGAGGAGTCCTCGACGGGGCGTCGCCCGATGGCCGAGGCCGACCGGCTCTTGGGCGGCGGCAGCGGCATCAGCGGCTCGCGAGAACTTGGCACGGTGATCAACCTGCCGAGGTCGCGCAGTCATCGGCCCTTCGATGAGCAGTGGCGGAGGTGCCAAGAGTTGGACACGTGACCACGGCGGTGAGATCACGACA
>JAVXWK010000566.1:0-5423 GCA_032230575.1 Pseudonocardiales bacterium
TTCGCGCTCAATCAGCCGCTGTCCACCTTCGCGCTCGCCGCGTTCGAACTGCTCGACCCCGAGTCGCCGTCGTACGCCCTCGACATGGTGTCCGTCGTGGAGTCGACGCTCGACGACCCGCGGCAGATCCTGGGCGCGCAGGAGCACAAGGCGCGCGGCGAGGCGATCGGCGCGATGAAGGCCGACGGCATCGAGTACGACCAGCGGATGGAGCTGCTGGAGGAGGTCACGTACCCGAAGCCGCTCGCCGAGTTGCTCGACGCCGCGATGTTCACCTACCGCCGCGGCCACCCGTGGGTCGACGACTACAAGCTCTCCCCCAAGGCCGTCGTGCGCGACATGTACGAGCGCGCGATGACGTTCACTGAGTACGTGGCGTTCTACGGCCTGGCGCGCTCTGAGGGCCTCGTGCTGCGGTACCTGGCGGACGCCTACAAGGCGATGTCGCAGACGGTGCCGGACGAGGCGAAGACAGAGGAGCTCAACGACCTGATCTCGTGGCTCGGCGAGCTGGTGCGCCAGGTCGACTCGTCGCTGATCGACGAGTGGGAGAAGCTCACGAACCCGGACGCGCCCGACGCGCCCGAGGTCCGGGTCGACCTGCCGCCCGCCGTCACGAGCAACGTCCGGGCGTTCCGGGTGCTGGTGCGCAACGCGTTGTTCCGCCGCGTCGAGCTGGCCGCGAAACGCGACTGGTACTCGCTGGGCGAGCTGGACCACGAGTCGGGCTGGACGGCCAAGGAGTGGATGGACGCTCTGGAGCCGTACTTCGAGGAGCACCGCGACATCGGCGCGGGCCCGAACGCGCGCGGCCCGGCGTTCCTGATCATCAACGTCGAACGCGAGCGCTGGGTGTGCCGGCAGATCTTCGAGGACCCGGCCGGCGACAAGGACTGGGGCTTCAACGCCGAGATCGACCTGATGGCGTCGGACGAGCTGGGCGAGGCGGCCGTGACGATCACGGACGTCGGCAGGCTTTGAGCGGTCGATAGGCAACCGATCCTCCCCCTCGCGCGTGATCACGGCACAGCATTCGTGAGCGAGGGGGAGAGCTCGTGCGAAGAACACTGTCCGTGGTGGCCCTGCTGGGGCTGGTCACCACCCTGATCACCCCCGCGGCCCAGGCTGTGGGGTACTCGACGCTGCCGTCCGCGTGGACGCAGGTGAACCAGCTCGAACCGGACACCTCCTACTGGGAGACCCACCGGGACGCGGTCCGGGTCGGCGCGATCGACGGCGGCGTCTGGCGGTCGCTGTTCCAGTTCGACACCCGGCAGTTCGGTGGTGCGCGGATCATCGACGCGACCGTCCGGATCATGGTCGATCGCACCGAGTCGTGCGACGAGACGCCGGTGGAGCTCTGGCAGACGAAGCCGATCGACCCGGCGACGCCGCTGACGTGGCGGACGTCCGAGGACCACTGGCGCACCCAGCTGGCCGCCGCGTCCGCACAGGCCTGTGGCGAGGACAACGCGCCACTGGAGCTCAGCGGCGACCAGTTCCGGCAGGTGGTCCAGCAGGCTGCCGACGACCGCGCCGGCTCGATCGGGCTCGGGCTGCGCGCGCCGCGGGACACCGATCCCGCGCAGGGCAAGGTGATCCTGCCCGGCAGCGTGTTCCTGATCGTGGACTACAACAACGCGCCGAGCGTTCCGGTGGTGAACACCTCCTACCCGCGTGCGTGTGGCACGGCGGACGCGCCGACGGTGATGCCGCCGCCGCGCCAGTTCTCGGGCAGCGCCAAGGACCTCGACGGCGACAACGTGAACGTCACGCTGGAGATCCGCGACGCCGCGGGCGCGATGGTGCACACCAGCACCGTGGGCCCGACCGTCTCGGGACCGGCGTTCTCCTGGCCCGAACTGCCGGAAGGCCTGCTGCAGCACGGAAACGTCTACCGCTACCGCGCGAGGACCAGTGACGGCACGGACTCCAGCCCGTACAGCGCCGAATGCTGGTTCCTGGTCGACAGCGTGAAGCCGGGCAAGCCGCGCGTGTCCTCGACCGACTACCCGAACGGCGAGCCGGCGATCCCGGCCGGCACCACGGGAACGATCACGCTGTCCCCGGCCACGACCGGTGACGACGTCTACGGCTACCAGTTCGGGCTCGACCCGGTCAGGGCCACCACGTTCGTGAAGGCCGGTCCCGATGGGCGCGCGGTCGTGCCGGTGACGCTGCCGCGCGACCAAGGGCCGTCGTTGACCTTCTACGCGCGGGCGGTCGACCGGGCGGGCAACATCAGCGCCTACAACAACAGCTGGGACCTGGCCACGCTCGACCCCGTGGCGCCGCAGCCGCACGTGCGCGCCGACTACACCGGTGACGGCCGCGCGGACGTGACGTTCATGCAGCGCAACGACTTCGGCCGCTACACGATGTGGAACGTCACGGCACGCGACGGCGGCTTCCACAGCGGCACCCAGGTCTACGACACCGGGATCGCGTCCGGAGCCGAACAGTGGGGGCCGCACGTGCGCGGCGACTTCGACGGTGACGGCCGTGCCGACGTGATCCTGTTCCAGCGGGGCGCCGGCACGAGCACCCGGATGATCCTGATGCGCTCGGACGGCAACCGGCTGAACGCGCCTCCCGTGCCGTGGAGCGGTGAGCTGCCGCTCGACAGCACCCGGTTCACCTCCGGTGACTTCGACGGCGACGGCCTCACCGACGTCGCGGCAGCTACCGGGACGCGCGTGCAGGTGTTCCGCGGTGGTGCGCTCGGCACGCCCGCGACGTGGCTGGACGGCGTCAGCGGCAAGATCACGGCGGGCGACTTCGACGGGGACGGCAAGGCCGACCTCGCCGAGATCAGGAGCGAGGGCACCGGCACGTCGCTGCGCACCTACGCCTCGACCGGCAGCGCGTTCGCAGCCGGTGAGACCCGCTGGCAGGGCAACGACTACCCCGCTGGCAAGACCACTCCGGTCAGCGCGGACGTCGACGGCGACGGTCGTCAGGACGTCGTGGTCGTGGGCGAACGAGCGGTGTTCGTGCACACCGCCGCGAACTTCACGCCGCGCATGTGGTCGCAGGGCACGTACACCGGAGTCGTGACGGCCGGCGACTTCGACCTGGACGGCAAGGAGGACCTCGCGGTCGTACGGGCGGCCGGGGGCAAGACGCAGCTGTGGACGTTGCGGTCGACCGGCAGCGCGTTCGACTTCCCGGTGCTGGGCTGGGAGGACGAGACGCGCGGCACGCCTTCGGTGTCCTAGTGGCTCAACGGGGTGCTCACGATCTGGTGAGCACCCCTTGTCCTGCTCAGGGCTCCCAGGCGATGAGCTGGTCGATCACCCGCACGTCGCCGTCGAGCTTCAGCTCGTCCGGTACACAGCGGCCGTAGAACCAGAGCACGAAGTCGCTCGCCGTGGCCGTGGCGGACGCGTCGGGCTCACCGTCTACCACGCCGATCCGTGCGCCGTCCGCGTCGAACCGGATGCTCCAGGAGCGGCCCTCGGGGACGTGGTAGTGGAGCGTGGCGGGCTCGTGCGGCCACGCGCTGGTCGTGGCGACGCAGGTGAGCAGGAACTCGTCGACACCGTCGAGCGCCACCTCGTCCGGCAGCGGTTGCGGGTCGCCGGCCGTGAGCTGGGCGTCGTAGGTGTGCACCGCGATCTCCTGGACCTGGTGCCGGGCAACGGCTCCGGTGGTGCGCGGCGACTGCGAGTCGGTCCATCCCACCCAGCACTCGCGGTCCGGGCCGGACTCCCGCAGCGCGTTCAGCAGCTGCTGCGCCGCGTCGGCCAGCCAAGCCACGAGCGCGTCGCGGTCTTCGGGCGCCGGCGGGATGTCCGGCGTCGCCTTGGCCGCGGCCGGTCCGGCGGCGACCGTGGCGGCCCAGACGAAGCGTCCCGTGCCGATGTGGTGCGCCAGGTCCCGCAACGTCCACCCCGGACAGGTCGGTACAGGCGCGTCGAGGCTGGGAGCGGTTGCGATGGCCTTGCGGAAGGCGGCCGACCGTTCGTCGATCAGACGGAGCAGATCGAGGAACTCCAGAGCGTTGTGCACGGCGGGTGTCTACCACTGGTCGGTGAGCAGGCGCAGCTCCTTTAATCCGCGCAACGCCGGGTCGGGGCGGAACTCCGGTTCGCCCGCTCGTGGATCGAGCCGGAGATTCGGGAACTTCTCGGCCAGCATCGGGAACATCACCTGGCCTTCGAGACGGCCGAGGAACGCGCCGATGCAGTAGTGGATGCCCGCGCCGAACGTCAGGTGCGTGACCGCGGACTCCCTGGTGAGGTCGAGCGTGTCGGGGTCGGTGTACTTGGCGGGGTCGCGGTTGGCCGCGCCGAGCACCGGGAAGATGAGCTCGCCCGCCCTGATCTGGTGGCCGCCGACATCCATGTCCTCACTGGCCAGCTGCGGGGTGATGATCGGCGCCGGTGAGTCGTAGCGCAGCAGTTCCTCGGCTGCCGTGGTGGCGATCGGCTCGGTGCGCAGGAGCCGGTACTGGGACGGGTTGCGCAGCAGGGCGAGAACACCGTTGCCGAGGTAGTTCGCGGTGGTCTCGAGGCCCGCGTTGATCAGCGAGATGACGTTGACGACCAGCTCGTCGTCGCTGTCCCACTCGCCACGTTCGCCGAAGAGATCCTCGTCGGATGCCTTGAGCTGC
Organism: Pseudonocardiales bacterium; assembly: GCA_032230575.1. GTDB lineage: Bacteria > Actinomycetota > Actinomycetes > Mycobacteriales > Pseudonocardiaceae > Lentzea. The sequence goes on from JAVXWK010000566.1 coordinate 4,616, forward strand.
TCGGAGATCAGGTCGTCACACGGACTTCGGCGGCGGACAGCGATCAGCTCGCGCAGGTAGGCCATCAGATCGTCCATCGCGGCGGACGAGGCGTGTGCGACCGCGATGGGGTCGGTGCCGTACTGGCCCTCTCCCAGCGTTTTCATGACGTCGGTGCCCCACCGCGTGAGCTGCTGCTGGTCTTCTCGTGGCACGCCGACGAGATCCATGACCACGCGGGACGGGAACGGGTAGGCGACCTCGGCCAGGAAGTCGCCGCCGGTGAAGCCGTCGAGCAGCTCGCGGCAGGTGTCTTCCACCTCGGTACGGCGCTGCTCCATCGCGCGCGGGGTGAAGCTGCGGTTCATCAGCTTGCGCAGCCGGGTGTGCGACGGCCGGTTGCTGAAGGGCAGCGAGCTGTCCAGGCGGCGGATGAACGGGTTCATCTCCTCCAGGACGTCGTGGGGCAACCGTGCCATGAGCGTGGCGGTGGACGGGCGGACGACGGTCGTGCGGCGCAGTACATCGGTCACGTCGGCGTGGCGGGTGAGCACCCAGCCGTCGAGCGCGTCGTCGTAGTAGACCGGCGCGAGGTCCCTGAGCAGTGCGTAGAACGGGTACGGGTCGGCGAGGAAGTCCGGGTGCATCGGGTTGATGTGGATGGACGACTCGACGTGCGCGGCCGGTGGCGGTGGAGGTGGTGGCACCTGCGCGATGGCGTCGCGGACGGCGTTGGCGAGCGTGGTCAGGGCGGGCGGGACGAGCATGTTGAAGTGGTCGCCGGGCACGTTGACGACGGTGAACGAGCCCATCGCGACGCGTTCCCAGC
>JAVXWK010000577.1:0-11494 GCA_032230575.1 Pseudonocardiales bacterium
TCGCACCGGCGGAGGGCACGCCGGCGAGCAGGCCGTGCTCGACGACCTCCAACGCCGTGAGGAGACCGGTGGCGGACCGCAGGGCGACGCTCATACCGGCCTCGCGACCAGGTGACGGACACCGAGCACCAGCGGGACCAGCACCAGGACTCCGCACAGCACCGCGAGCCGGCTGAAACCGAGCCACTCGTGCACAGCTCCGGCACCGGCCGCGGCGACAGCGCTTCCGGTCCACATGACCACATCGGACAGTCCCTGCGCCGCCGGTCGCGCATCGGTGCCGACGGTGTCGGTCAGCAACGCGGACCCGGTGATGAACATGCCGCACCAGCCAAGCCCCAGCAGGAACAACGCGATGCCGAGCCGCACGGGTGCGTGTCCGGGTGCGGTGCCGGCGACCACCAGGGAGACGAGCATGATCACGGCCGAACCGGTGATCACCGGGATCGGCCCCGCACGGCCCGCCACCCAGCCGAACACCGGGGACAGCGCGTACATGCCGGCGAAGTGGGCGCTCAGCACCAGGCCGATCAGGCCGATCGCAGACTCGCCGTGCTCCATGTGGACCGGCGTCCAGGTCATCACCGAGATCATCACCGTGTGCCCGATCGCGGTGGCGATCACCGCGAACGTCGCCACGCCGCTGCGCCGGATCGCGTGAGCGCCGAGCCGGAACCTCTGCACCGCACCGGTCCGCGCGGGACGCTGCTCCCGCGCACCGGTCTCCCGGCGGCCGGTGAGCAACGGATCCGGGCGCAGCCAGAGCGTCAGCACCAGCGCGGCCAGGGCGAACCCGGTACCGGCGATGAGGTAGACGCCCGCCCACGCGGGCAGTGCGACTCCCTGTCCCACCGCCATTCCGAGCGCACTCGCGTTCGGCCCGGCGATGCCCCCGATCGTCGTCACCCACACCACGATCGAAATGCCGCGTGAGCTGTCCTTCTCGCCACCGGGGAGGTCGGTCACGGCGAACCGCGACTGGAAGTTCGTCACGCTCGCCAGACTGACCAGGACGGCACCGGCCGCGAAGACGGGGAAGGACCTGGACGCGATGCCCGCGACGCACACCAGCGCGCCGACCGCCGCGGCGAGGTAGCCGAACACCAGACCCGCCCGCCTGCCGCGGGTGTCGGTGATCCTGGCGATGAGCGCGGTCGCCGCGACCGTGCACAGGCTCGACGCGGTGAGCGTGACACCGACCAGGCTCGTGGACCCGGAGAGGTCCGCGGCGACCACAGTGGACACCGTGTACCCGGCCGCGGCTCCGACGCTGCCGAACACCTGGCTCGCCACGACCACTCGCAGGATCTTCCGGTGGAGCGCGGTGTCCGGCCGTGGTCCGGCCAAGAGTTTCCCGGCGTGCAAAACAGCCCCCAATGACCGAAAAGCGTTGTCCCCGTTGAAATTCAACGTAGCCAGGCGTGCGGCGGACGGGCAACGGGCGCTAGCTGCCTTGGCAGCTTGGTGTCAGTGCACGGGTCATGTAGACCGCCGTGGCGCCGTAGCTTCCGGGCACGACGACCTCCTGATGCCGCCGGTAGCCGCGTGCCGACCAGAACGGCGCACTCCCCGCCACGGCGACCAGCGACATGCGCCGGTGTCCTCGCCGGTGGGCTGTCGAGGTGAGCCGGCCCAGCAGGGTCGTCGCCAGCCCGTGCCCGCGCAGCTCGTCCACGATCACGAGGTCGTGCAGGTGCAGGTTGTCCGACGCGAACGCGGTTTGTTCCACTGTGGACAGTTCAGGGCAGGTGAACGCCGGGTACGGCAGGGCGATCGCGTATCCCGCCAGCCGGTCACCCGCGCTGACGGCCAGGCATGTCGCCGGTGACGCGTGATACCGGGACTTCAGTGCGAGGCCGCCCTCGGAGAGCCCGTGGCCCGTGTAGGCGCGATGTTCCAGCTCGGCGATCGCCTCCCAGTCCGCGTCCGCGATCGGGCGGACGCGGACGTGCTCAGGCGGCAACGCACTGCTCGCTGCGCAGGAAGGTGATCGGCAACGGGCGGAAGCCGTTGAACCCCAGCGTGGTGTAGCTGGTGGAGTAGGCGCCGCAGGAGGTGAGCCACACGGGATCGCCGGAGGCCAGGTCACGGGGCACCGAGTGGATGCCCGCGAAGGTGTCGTCGCTGTCGCAGGTCGGTCCGGCGATCACGGCGGGCACCCGGTCCGCGGTGGCGTGGCCGGGGAACAGCAGCCGGTAGTTCAGCTGGTCCATCTCGTAGAGGCCGTTGAACTTGCCGCAGCTCAGGTACAGCCAGTGGGCCAGGTTTCTGGTGGTGAGCCTGGCGACGTGGGCGCGGATGGCGCCGTGGTCGGCGACGAGGTGGCGCCCCGGTTCGAGCACGATCGCGAGGTCGCCCGACACCTGCCGCACCTTGCTGATGCCGGCGCGGATGGTGGCGAGGATCTCGTCCAGCGGCGCGGTGAGCGCGACCCCGGCGCGGTCGAGGTAACCGAGTGCGGGCAGCCCGCCGCCCAGATTGACGTGGTCGAGTTCGATCCCGCGCTGCCGCAACGAGATCAGCACGCTCGCCAGCTGGTCTGCCGCGTCGTGCCACGCGGAGGTCGTCATCTGCTGGGAACCGACGTGCACGGACAGGCCGGACGGGCGCAGGCCCAGCGCGCGTGCCGTCTCCAGCACCCGCACGGCGTCCTGCCCGCTGGTGCCGAACTTGCGGTTCAGGCCCCAGACCGCCCCCTCGCCCGACGTGGCCAGACGGCAGAACACCCTGGCGCCCGGCGCGTGCGCGGCGATCGCCACGACGTCCTCGACGCTGTCCGTGGCGAAGTCGCGGATGCCGAGCTGGTGCGCCGCGGCGACGTTCCGATCGGACTTCACCGTGTTGCCGTAGTGGATCTCGTGCACCGGCGCGCCCGCGCGCAGCGCCTGGACGATCTCCGCGGGACTCGCCGCGTCGAACCCCGCGCCACACCCGACCAGGGTGGTGAGGACCTCGTCGACCGGACACGCCTTGAGCGCGAACCGGATCCGCACGCCCGGCAGTTCGCGCGTCAACGCGCCGTAGGCGTTCTCGATGCCCAGCAAGTCGAGCACGAGCTGGTCGTGGGTCGCGGTCGCCAGTGCCGCCCGCAACCGGGAGCTCAGTCGCATGTGGACCCCCGCGGCCGGGTGGCGCGGGCACGCGCGACGAGCTGCTGCCACTTCTCGGTCAGCACCGCGAAGTTCTCGATGTCCTGCTCGGCCTCCCGCATCAGCCGCTCGGCACGGTCGCCGAGGAGATCGGCGAATCCGGCGTACTCACCGCCCAGCCGTCGGTAGGACCGGACGAGCGAGGCGAGCTTGTCCGCGCATTCCACCCGCGCCGCCGGAACGCTTTCCCGGACGAGCTTCGCGATCATCGGCGCGTGCACCCGGTGGTCGTCGTCGAGGAGTGCTCCGCCCAGCGCGGTCATCTCGCGGTAGATCACGTGCAGGAACGGCACGGACAGGAAGAACTTGGCCAGCCGCAGGTGGTACGCGTGCAGGCCGGGTCCCGACTTCCGCTCCGGCGTGTGGAAGTTGACGATGTGGCGGTTGTGCAGCAAGCCGGGCAACCCGGCCGCCCGCACCAGGTGCAGCAGGAAGTAGTCGCTGCCGATCGTGTCGGTCGCGGGCGGCAGCGGCACCTGCTCGTGCACCTGGTGGAAGCTGACGTTGCACATGTCCACCCGCATCGGGTCGACGAGCGTCAGCACCGACCGGTCGCCGGCGAACGGGTCGCGGCCGGCACCGGTGAACGACTCGTCCACGAGCTCGCGCTTCTCCGCCTCGGACGCCCAGGACGGTGCCCACAGGCTGACGATGTCGTGGTAGACCCCGGGATCCTGACGCCGGATCTCGCCGATGTCCACGGACAGCTCGCCGATGAACGACGCGCCCGCGAGCACCACCGGCCTGTCCAGGTGCGCCGCGTCGAGGTCCGCTTCGGTGGCGGCGACGTCGGCCGCCCGCCGTCCGATCGCGCCGAGCTCCTGGTGGATCGGGAACACGTCGGCTCCCTCGAAGACCTGGTAGCGGCTGTCGGAGTCCCTGCGGTGCACGGAATCGCAGCCGTACGCGGCGGCGAACAGGAACGCCCTGTCGGTGCAGGCGCCGTAGGAGAGCCCGGCCGGAAGCATCAGGCCGAGCAGCACGTCGTCGTCATCGGTGACCTCGCGCAGGAACGACCGCTGCCGTTCCTCGTCGAAATGCGCCACGGTCACCTGCGCGGGAAGGGCGGCCGCACGCAACGCGGCGGCGTGCCTCGCGAACGACACCTCGTCGGAGGAGTCGAGGATCAGCAGGACGACGTCCACCCCGAATCGGCGGACCGCGTAGGCCGCCTCCGCGCAGATCGCGGTCACCATCGGGGCGCACGCCCGGTTCGTCGGCAGGGTCAAGCAGATCTTGGCCATGCGGAAAGGACTTCCTCCTGTTCTGGAGAGGACACCGCGGACCGGACGACGGGATGCCGTCCGGCCCGCGAACGGTGTCAGGCCGCGTCGGGTTTCACGTCGAGCACGCTGACGAGACGGCCGTCGCGCACGATCCGGCCCTCGGCGAACGCCTGCATGATCAACGGCAGGTACTGGCGTTCCACCGCGGCGATCTTCGGCGTCACGCTCTGGATCGTGTCGCCGACGTCCACCGCGATCGGGATCTGCGCGATGATCGGGCCGTCGCTCAGCGACAGCGGGTCCCGGAAGTGGATCGTGAGACCCAGCGTCTTCACGCCGTAGTTCAACGCGGGCCCGATCGCCTCGTCGAGATCGCCGAACGACGGCAGGATCGTCGGGTACACGCTGATCGCCCGATCCCGGAAGTGGTCGAGGAAGGCGTCCTCCAGCACCTCCGAGTAGCCGCCGACGAGCACGAAGTCCGCGCCCGCCGCGACCAGGTCCTCCGCCATCCTGGCGTCCCGTTCGGCCCGCGACGCGAAGCTGTCGATCGGGTACGCCGCGACGTGTTTGATCCCGACCTGGTTGGCGACGTCGAGGGCCGGGCACTCCCGGTTGGTCCCGACAGCCACCACCTCACCGTCCAGCACGCCGTCGAAACAGGCGCTGAACACGTACCGCAGCAGCGTGCCCCGTCCTGATGTCACGACTGCGATTTTGAGCATCCGATCACTCCTCTTGGATGTCGTGCCGGGTGAGCCACCCGGCGATCAACGCGAAATCCGCGTGGCAGGTGGTGACCTGCCAACCGGCCAGCGGGCGGCCGTCCTGGGTGAGTGCTCTGGAAGCCGTGCCGCACAACGACTCCGCTTCGTTCAGCGACGGTGCCGCGACGAACGCGATGGCCTCGATGCGACCTGGGAGCACACGAGTCCTGACGTGCTGGACGTTCACGTCCACCGCGGACACGCTGAGCTCGAGCGAGGTCCGCAACACCGCCGCGCCCCGATAGGCGTGATCGGCGCCAGAAGTGCCGTGCAGCAGCACGATGCGGACTGGGTACATGGTCACTCGCTCTCACAATCCGCCTTCTGCACCGGCCGCAACGACGACGGCGGCAGAGAGCGCTCGGCCCAGCGGAACCCCAGCGCGCCCGCCAGGGTCAGGGATCCCAGCACCAGCCACAGGTAGACGGGCTTCTCGTCGAGCAGCCAGCCGATCAGCGCCGGCCCGACGCCGGCGGAGAACGCCCACGCCATCTGGAACAGCGACACGGTCCTGCCCTCCACATCCCGATCCGCGGCCGCGGAGATCAGCGCGTTGGACGAGGGGAGGTAGAACATGCTGGCGGCCGTCACCAGCGCGGAGGCGAACACGACGAGCACGGCGGTCGTCCCGATCTGGCCGGGGGCGGCGGGCGGGGCCATGGCGAGCACGACGATCGCCGCCACCGCGAGCAGTCCGCTGACGAGCACCGCGCGCGTGCGACGGACCTTTCTCAGCCGCGCGGTGACCACGGGCTGGAACAGGAACACCCCGACGCAGTTCAGCCCGAACAACAGCGACGGCAACCACGCGCCCAGATGCAGCACGTCGACCGCGTACACCGGGAGGATCGAGACCGGAAGCAGCCAGGCGAACGTCAGCGCGGCCTGGGCCAGCACCAGCGGCACCATCCACCGCTGCCGCAGCACGTGCCGCCACTGCCCGACCCGCCGCACCGGCCGCGTCACGACCGGCCGCTCGACGTCGATCAGCATGAACAACCACGCGGCGATGAGCGAGCTCAGCACGTTGAGGAGGATCAGGATCGCCGAGCCCGAGCGGACGTCGAACGCGAGCACGACGCCGCCGATGATCGCGCCGATGCCGAAGCAGCCGTTCTTCACGGCCTCGGTCACGGCGAACCACGAGTCCATCTCGGTCTCGCCGGTCATGCCCTTGACGAAGTTCGGCCAGGCCGCCCAGTACATCCGGTCGGCGGCCATCACGATGAACATCGCCCCGAACACACCCCACCAGGACTCGGCGAAGATGTAGAGCAGGTAGCCGACCGCGGCGACGACGTTGTTGATCACCAGCAGTGGCTTCGGGCCGAGCCTGTCGACGAGCGAGCCCGCGACGAACCCCATCGGCAGCGACAGCAGGATCGCCGCGCTGATCGCCGACCCGACACCGGCCAGCGACAGGTTCGTCGACAGCGTGAAGTACAGGAACGACAACGGGACGACCATGCCGACGCCGAGGGTGTCGACGAGCACCGCGAGCACCAGCCGGCCCTCGCCCGGCGTGCGGGACGCCGGTATGCCGAGGCGGGTCTGCCACCCCGGCCGTGCGGTTGTTGCGACCATTGCTGCTCCTACGTCAGTTCGAGTTCGTCGACGGGCGTCCCCGACCAGTCGCGGCACACGAGGCCCTGCCCGGTCACGTCGACGAGGACGGTGCCCGCGTTCGCGATCCAGCGCCGGTACCCGAACGACGGCGGCAGGTTCACGCACAGGGTGGTCAGCGCGAGCTGGAGCACGGTGCCGTGGGCGACCACCGCCACCGTCTGCCCTTGGTGGGCGCGGAGGATCTCCTGCACGACGGTGGCGACGCGGGCGACCGCTGCTGTGCCTGTCTCCCCGTTGGGGCCCAACGGGAAGTCCAGATCCGGGCCGGTCTCGCGGTACCAGTGCTCGAACGTCAGGTCGAACCGCGCGAAGCTGTCGGCGTCGCCCTTGCCCTCCAGGTCGCCGACCGAGCACTCGCGCAGGTCGTCGAGCAGCACTACGTCGTGCCCCAACGCTTCCGCCGTCTGCACGGCACGGGTCAGCGGGCTCGAGTACACGGCCGCGATGTCCACATCGGACAGTCGCTGGGCGAGTGCGCGGGCCTGCTCCTCGCCGCGCTCGGTGAGCGGTCCGCCCGGCGCACCGGACGTGATCACCAGATCGACGTTGTGCCTGGTCTCGCCGTGGCGGATGAAGATGATCCTGGTCATCACGTCCCTTTCGCGTGCCGGTGCTGCTCGGCGGCCACCCCGGGCATCGCCGGCCGTTCGTGGTCGAGGTGGTGCAGGTCGACGGGAAGCCCCGCCACCCGTGTCGCCGCCTCGACCCGGTAGAAGAAGTCGTTGTCCTCCTCGCCCCAGCCCTCGAACCGCTCGTCGTAGCCGCCGAGCCGGTCGAACAGCTCGGTCGCCACGAACAGGCAGCCGCCGAAGGTCGGGGTGAGGTGGTAGCCGTGCAGCCGTCCGGGATCGACCGTCCCGAGCGGGCCGAGCCGCTGATCCACCGCGCGGTCGCTGGACGGGCCGTTGAGGTAGATCACGCGTTCGTACGGCAGCATCGCCGCCGCGCCGGTGCCGAGCAGCGCCCGGCGCGCGCGGTCGAGGAAACCCTTTTCCAGCAACATGTCCGCGTCGAGGAACGCGAGGTGGCGGCCTCGCCCGCGGACCCGTGCGGCGCCGGCGTTGTGCGCCCAGCTCCGGTTGTACGGCCCGTCGTGCCGCACGTGCACATAGGCGTCGGCGAGTCCGGCTACCGCGTTCTGGTGCCGTGGCGAGGAATCCTGCTCGACGACCACGACCCGGTAGCGTTCGCGGTCCAGCGTCTGGTCCGCGAGCGCCCGCAGGGAGGCGAGTGCGTTGCGCAGCCGCCCGTAGTGGCCCGGCAACGCCCTGAAGTCCACGACCACCGTGATGTCCCAGGTGCCGGAGTCCACGTCGAGCGGCACCCGTGGTGCGGGCTCCGGCAGCGCCACCGGCTCATGGGGCTCGTGGTAGCGCGCACCCAGCCGCGGGAAAACGGCGCCGTTGGCCAGGAACGCCTTCACCGCGTTCTCCGCCGGGTGCAGCTCGGTGGCATCCAGCGCGGCCTCCAGCGCGCGCCGTGCCAACGGGTGCAGGGGCGCGCGCCGGAACACCTGCAGGTGTGGGTCCAGCCCCGGCAACGACTCCACCGCCGCCAGCACGGCGCGGGCCATCGGTTCGGTGTGGTTCCAGAGCGGGAGGCTGACTTTGGCGTCGTCCTCCCAGAGCACGGTGAGCGCGTCGATCACGTGTCCGGTGAGCGACTTGGTGGCCATCTAGTCCGCCACCAGTCGGATGAGGTCTGTCAGCGCCTCGATCCGTGCGACCGCGGGCAGGTGGCCGAAGCACCGGAACGGGTCGTAGAGGATCCCGGCGCCGAACCCGGCGCGCTGCGAGCCGAGCACGTCGTTGACCAGACCGTCGCCGACGTACCAGCACTCCTCGCCGCGCAGGCCGAGCTCGTCCAGTGCCAGCTGGAAGATGCCGGGTTCCGGCTTCTCGATGCCGACGACCGTCGAGTCGAGCACCACGTCGAAGTGCTCGAGCAGGCCGAACACCGCGAGGTCCTCGCGCAGGGTGCCCTCGGAGTTCGACACCGCGCCGAGCAGGATCCCGCGTTCGCGCAGTCCCCGCACGGTGTCGAGCGCACCGGCGTCGATGTCGCGGTACAGGTCCTCGCGGGCCGTCGCCGCCATGAAGCCCGCGGTCGCCTCGCCCGCGTCGAGCCCGAGCAGCGTCGCCCACGTCACCGCGACCTTCTCGTTGCCGTTGAGGCGCGACGGCAACCGCAGGTGCCGTGCCTCGGCCGCCATGACGAGCGCCGAGACCGCCTGTTCAGGGCTGACCTGGCCCGGTGCGACACCGTGCCGTTCCAGCTCCTCCACGAGGATGCGGCCGGACGGGTGGATCAGCGTGAGCCCGGCGTCGAAGAGGATCGCGCGCGGACGGGCCGCGGGCAGCCAGTGTTCCGCGCGCAGCGCGAGAGTGTCAGACATTAGTGCTCCTCCGTGCGGCGACGCGGCGGTCGCGCGCTCGTGGGGACAGGAAGACCGCGGAGTGCGCGCCCGCCTCCGCCGCTGGGGTGAAGCCGTGGCCGGCCAGCCTGGCCACGATCCGTTCGCGGGGCACGTACTTGGCGTGGATGTCGAGCACCAGCACGCCGACCCGGTCGAGCCACGACGTGTCGCCGTCGAGCAGGACATCGCGCTCCGCACCCTCGATGTCCATCTTCACCACGTCGACGGTGTCCCAGCCGAGCTCGTCGAGCAGGTCCGGCACGGTCACCGCGCGCACGGTCTCCTCGGTGCCGCCGAGCTGTCGTTCCGGCCGGTGCTGAGACGCCGCACGGGCCTGCGCCACCTCCTTGGTGGTGGAGCTGGACGCCCACCACCCGCTGGAGTAGAGCGTCACCTCGCCGGGCGTCGCGGCGACCGCGGCCTGGTGCACCGTCCACGGCAGACGGTTGCGGGCCGCGTTCTCCCGCACCAGCTCGACGTTCGCGCCGACCGGTTCCACACAGGCGATCTCCGCGCCGGGGCAGACCAGGCTGAAGTACAGCGGGGAGAACCCGGCGTTGCTGCCGAGGTCGAGCACCCGCCGCACCGGGCCGACGTGCCGTTCGTAGGGGAACTCGTAGATCCGGTGCACGAAGACCTCGCGCAGCACGAACAGATCGCTCAGGTCGGTCCGGCACGCACCGCGGATCTCGGTGCCGTGCCAGCGGATCCTGAACGTGCGGCGCTCACCGCCGTTGCGCCCGAGCGCGAGCGACCAGTGGTACCGCGCCATCGTGGCCGCCAGGCCGGCGCCGGTCACCGGATCCCAGTCGCGCACCGCCCGGCGCACGTCCGACGCCAGCTCCCGCACGGCGCGGGCGAGCAGACGGGCGGGCCCGATCCCGGGCGGGTCCTCGTCCCTCCTCAGATAGCGCACGGCCGCCCCCTCACGTCAGCACCGGACCGGCGGTGAGCCAGCCGCGCTGGTCTCCCGCACCGGACCGGCACGTGGCGTAGTAGGTCTCCTGCACGCGCCGGGTCAGCGGGCCGGGCGTGCCGGAGCCGATCTCGAACCTGTCGACCGAGACGACGGGGGTGATCTCGCAGAGCGTGCCGGTGAGGAAGACCTCGTCGGCCAGGTACAGCTCGGTGCGGTCGACCTCGCGGACCTCGACCTCGACGCCGAGCTCCTCCTGCAGCAGCTCGATCGTGCTCTGCCTGGTGATGCTCTCCAGGATCGAGTCGCTGAGCTTCGGCGTGATCACCTGACCCTGCCGGACCAGGAACACCGACGCGCCACCGGTTTCCGCGACCTTGCCGGCGCCGTTGAGAAGGATGGCCTCGTCGAAGCCGTTCGCCTCCGCCTCCAGCCGGGCGAGCCGCAGGTTGTAGTAGTTCGCGGCCGCCTTGACCCGCGGCGGGGCGGTGTCGTCGCCGGAGCGGCGCCACGACGAGATCTGCGTCGTGAGCCCGCTGTCGATGGACTTCTCCCGCGGTGACTGGAAGACCGGCATGAAGAAGCCCGTGTCGCTCGCCGACGTCGCGGTCGTGTAGCGGCCCTTCTCCAGGTATAGGGTCGGCCGGCAGTAGACGTCCTCCTCGTACCCCAAGGCGAGTACGAGCTCGCTGAGCGCCTTGTGCAGGTCGTCCGCGGTCAGCTCGGTCGGGATGCGGGTGACCTTCGCGGACTCGCGCAACCTGCGGGCGTGCTCCTCGAGGTGCACGAAGTAGTGGCGCGACTCCTCGGGCACCCAGTAGCCGCGCAGGCCTTCGAAGACGCTCGCGGCGCGCAGGACGACCTCGGTCCACACGTGGACCTTGGCCTCGTTCCACGGCCGGACGCCGCCGTTGGTCCAGATGAACTCGGGCGTGGACAGCTGTGCCATCGGTGATCCTCCTCAGGCCTGTTGGGTGGCGCGCGCGTCGGCGAGGAACTCACCGACGGTGTGGCGCGAGTACTTGTGGTCGGCGAGCTTGGCCAGCACGGCGGGCGGAACCGTGACGCAGTGCGCGCCGGCGGCCATGCTGCGCCGGACGTCGGCAGGCCCGCGGACGCTCGCTGCGATGATCTTGGCGTCGAATCCCCAGTCGTCGAGCCAGTTCCGGACGTCCCGGATCACCGCGGCGCCGTCGCCGCCCTCGTCGTCGATGCGGCCGACCAGGATGCTGAGGTACTTGGCGCCGGCCTTGGCCGCGAGCGCGACCTGGCCGAAGGAGAGGCACGCGGTCGTGTTCACCGCGACGCCCGCCCGGCTCAGCTCGGAGATCTCACCCAGGCACGGCTCACCGTCCGGCGTGAGGATCGGCACCTTCACCGCCACGTTGGCGGCG
>JAVXWK010000610.1:0-5595 GCA_032230575.1 Pseudonocardiales bacterium
TGCGGATGTTCGCGCAGCAGGCCCAGCCGTGGGAGGCGCTGGTCTCGCTCGGCATCCTCGCGGCGACCGTCGTGGCGATCCTGCTGGTCGCGTCCAGGCTCTACACCGGGTCGCTGCTGCAGACCGGCGCGCGGGTCAAACTGTCGCGGGCGTGGGCACCGGCAGAATAGGCGCATGACCGCTGATCCGATTCGCCTCGCCGTCGTCGGCCTGGGAGCCATGGGCACCCGGATGCTGACGGCGGCGCGGACACATCCCGCCTACACCGTGGTCGCCGGCGTCGACGTGGTACCCCGCACGCTCGACGTCCCGGTCGTCACCTCGCTCGACGACGTGCTGTCCGATGTGGACGCGGTGTACATCGCGACCCCGCCCGCCCTGCACGCCGAGTTGACGCTCAAGGCGTTCAAAGCGGGCAAGGCGGTGTTCTGCGAGAAGCCGCTCGCGGTCGACCTCGACGAGGCGCGCGCGATGGCCGAAGCCGCGCGAGGACTGCCGAACGCGGTGAACTTCGCGCTGTCGGACATGGCGGCGACGATCGAGATCGAACGGAGGCTGCCGGAGCTCGGCGCGTTGCGGGGCGTGGAGATCAGGCTGCAGTTCCCGCGCTGGCCACGGGCGTTCCAGGCGGAGGCGGCGTGGCTCGCGCGCGCCGAACAGGGCGGCTTCGTCCGCGAGGTGTTGTCGCACTTCATCTACCTCACCGATCGGCTGCTCGGGCCGCTGACCGCCGAGTCGGCGTCGTCGGACTTCCCGGAGGCCGGCGCCGCCGAGGTGGCTGCTCGCGGCGTGCTGCGGGGCAGTGGTGTGCCGGTGCACGTGTCGGCGTTCTCCGGACTGGCAGGGCCCGAGGTCTACGAGTGGACCGCGTGGGGTGCGGAACGGTCGCTGCGGCTCAGCCAGTGGGCTGATCTGTCCGTTTCGGACGGTGGCGCCTGGGAGCCGGTGTCGTTGCGGCAGACCGGCTCGGACTACTCGCGGCTGACGCTGTTCGAACAGGCCGTGCGGGGTGAGCATCCGCGCGACCTGGCGGACTTCGCGAGCGGGCTGCGGGTGGCCGAGGTGATCGAGGCCTTCCTGCGCTGAGGCGAAAAAGCGTTTGACCGTGTTCGGCAGGATCGGGGAAATGGGGATCTTGTTTGTCACGCTGTCAGGACATGGCCACGTCACGCCTACGCTCGCGGTGGTCGAGGAGCTGGTGCGGCGCGGGGCCGAAGTCGAGTACGCGACCGGACCCGAGCACGCCGAGGCGGTGACCGGGGCCGGTGCGCGGTGGCTGGAGCTGCCGGGGCTGCCCGACTTCCGGCCTGCCACCGCCAACCCGATCGACGAGTGGTTTCCGCACTACTTCAGGGCGATGAGCGCCATCTACCCGCTGCTGCTGGAGCACTGCGAGACCGGCCGGCCGTCGTTGATCTGCTACGACTCCACCAACTGGCCTGCCCGGCTGGTGGCGCGCAAGCTCGGCATCCCGGCGGTGCGCACCCTGCCGCACACCGCCTCGAACGAGCACTACACGTTGATGGACTCCAGCCTCGCCCGGTTCATCGCCGATGATCTCGCGAAGTTCGTCGCTGCCAACGACGTCGAGCTGGACATCCCGAGCACGATCGAGGCGCCGGAGGAGACCAGCGTGGTGTTCGTGCCGCGCGAGTGGCAGCCGTTCGGGGAGACGTTCGACGACTCGTTCCACTTCGTCGGGCCGGTGCTGGGCAGCCGGCTCGACGAGGAGTGGGCGCCGGCGCGCACCGACCTGCCGCTGGTGTTCGTCTCGCTGGGCTCGGTGATGAGCGATGCGAACTTCTACCAGGCGTGCAAGGACCAGTTCCGCGACGGCGCCTGGCAGGTCGCGATGACGGCGCGCGAGGTCGAACCGGCGGAGAACATCGATGTGCGGCCGTGGTTTCCGCAGCCCGCGGTGTTGAAGCACGCGGCGGCGTTCATCAGCCACGGCGGCATGAACTCCACCATGGAGGCGCTGCACGCGGGCGTGCCGCTGGTGATCGTTCCGCAGACGCCCGAACAGGCCGCCAACGGTGACCGCGTGGCCGAACTCGGGCTGGGAGAACGGGTTGACGACCACACCGACCTGCGCGCGGCGGTGGAACGCGTGGTGTCGAGCGGCACCATCCGGTCCAGTTCGGACCGAATGCGTGCCGCCATCGACGCCGGTGGCGGCGCCGCGAGGGCCGCCGACGTGATCCTCAGCCGAGCACTTCGCGGAGCTTGACGCCGAACTCCTCCGGCTTGCCCGCGTAGCCGAACTCGCCGCCCATGAACCCGCCGTGGTGGCTGGGGAACACGACGGCTTCCTGGCCGAGCAGCTTCGCGAGGTGCAGGGCGGTCCGCGCGGTGAACGCGTTGCCCGTCTCCTCACCGACCGCGACCACGATGCGCGTCGGCGCGGCGGCGAGGGCGTCCACCTTCGGCTGGTAGTCGGAGATCGCGAGGGAGTCCCGCGACAGCAACGGGTTGTCGCGGGACCCGTCGTCCTCGGCGGGCATGCCGAACTGCGCCGGGTCGCCCGGTGGCAGGGCGAAGTACTCGTCGGTGTACTCGCCCTGCCACGACGACATGACCATGAACTGCGCCATGCCCGCGCCGAAGCCGCGGTCGAAGTACGCGTCAACGAACCCGTCACGAGCGCGGCGGGCAGCCTCGGCGTCGGGCAGCACGTCGATGATCGGCGGCTCGTGCGCGACGAGCGTGACCACGTCGTTCGGGTAAGCCGAAACGAGCTCGAGCGCCGTGACCGCGCCGCCGCTGGACGCGAACAAGTCGACCGGGCCGCCGGCCGCCTCGATCACCGCGTGCACGTCGGCGGCCTGGATCTCCGGCGTGTTCTCGGTGCTGCCGTCCGAGCGCGTGCTTCTGCCGAGGCCGCGCGGGTCGTAGGTGATCACCGTGCGGTCGGGGAACTGCGCGCGCAGAGCAGTGAAGCCTGATGCGTCCATCGGCTGGCCGATCATCATCAACGGACGGCCACCCTCGCCGTGCACGTCGTACGTCAGGGCGGCGTTTTTGTGTTCGAGAACGTGTGTAGCCATGTGATTCTCCCCAGTGGAGTCGGGTGTGAGCAGCCTAGTCACAACCATGAACCCGGATGGGCTGTGCTTGTTCACGAGTAACCAGTACATGAGCGGTGTTCTCCCCCGGAGGGGAAGCGCTGGCGCGCCTGCACGGGCCTGTCGACTTGTAAGCGATGTGCTGTTATCAACAGTCGTATGAACCGAACAGCAGTGGTGACCGGCGGCGGCACGGGCATCGGCAAGGCGGTGGCGGCCCGGCTCGTGCAGCAGGGCCTGGACGTGGTGATCACGGGACGCCGGGAGGACGTCCTGAAGGCGGCGGCCGAGGAGATCGGTGCGCGCGCGGTGGTGTTCGACGCGGCCGACCCGGACGCGGTGGAGGCGGCGCTCAGCGACCTGCCGTCCTCAGTGGATGTTCTCGTCAACAACGCGGGCGGCAACATGACTCGGCGCCTGCCCGCGCCGGAGAACCTGGCGGACGTGCGGAACCTGTGGCTCGCGAACTACGAGTCGAACGTGATCAGCGCGGTGCTGGTGACGACGGCTCTGCAGCCGCGACTGGCCGACAACGCACGGGTCGTCACGCTCGGCTCGATCGCGGGTCGGCGTGGATCGGGGGCTTACGGCGCCGCGAAGTCGGCGGTCGAGGCGTGGACGGCGGACCTCGCGTTCGCACTGGGGGCCAGGGGGATCACGGTCAACGTGGTGTCGCCGGGCGTCACCGAGGACACGGAGTTCTTCGGCGGCACCCTGAGCGAGGAGCGGCGCAAGAAGCTCGTCGGCAACCCGGCCAACGGGCGCGCGGGCACGCCGGAGGACATCGCCGTGGCGATCACGTTCCTGACGTCGCCCGAAGCAGGGCACATCACGGCGCAGGTCATCGGGGTGAACGGCGGAGCCGGGCTCGGACGCTGAACCCGATCACCGCCAGCAACACGACGAGCAGCGCGACCCAGGAGAACTCGGCGAGGTAGTGCTCCGCCGCCTCGCCGACGAAGTAGACCGCCGCCGTCGTGCCACCGGCCCACGCGATGCCGCCAGCTGCGTTGGCCAGGAGGAACTTCCCGTAGTGCATGCCCATCGTGGCGGCGAGCGGACCGGAGAGGATCCGCAGCAACGCCACGAACCGGCCGAAGAAGACCGCCCAGGCGCCGAACCTCGTGAACAGCGCCTGGGCGCGGCCGACCTTGTCCTCGCTGAAGTGGCTGGGGAACTTGTCGCCCGCCCACCCGAACACGCGCGGCCCGAACCGCTTGCCCAGCGCGTACCCGATGCTGTCGCCGATGATCGCGCCCGCCGACGCGCACGCCCCGACCAGAACCGGCGAGATGCCGTCGTGGTGTGAGGCCATGAGTGCGGCGGTGACGAGGACGATCTCGCCGGGCAACGGGATTCCGATGCTCTCGATGCCGACC
Organism: Pseudonocardiales bacterium; assembly: GCA_032230575.1. Taxonomy (GTDB): domain Bacteria; phylum Actinomycetota; class Actinomycetes; order Mycobacteriales; family Pseudonocardiaceae; genus Lentzea. The sequence goes on from JAVXWK010000610.1 coordinate 4,445, forward strand.
ACCAGGCCTACGACGACGTAGACCAGCAGCGGCGGGATGGTGTGGAGCCACTCGGTCAGCACCCTCGCGATCATCCCCTCGGACCGCTGTGCCTGCCAGCTAAGGTGTGGATCAACCTAGGGGGCTGGTGTGGCGTTCGGCGTGTTGCTGCGTCAGTGGCGGCAGCGGGCGGGATTGAGCCAGGAGGCGCTCGCCCAGCGCGCAGCGGTGGGCATCCGCACTGTTCGCGGGCTCGAGACCGGCGAGCGGACCGATCCGCGCATGGGCACCGTGCGGTCGCTGGCCGACGCGTTGGAGCTGACCGGGGCCGAGCGGGCCGAGTTGTTCGCCGCCGCCGGACGCGACGAGCCGCCGCAGCTGGAACCGCCCGTCAGGTTCGACCCGCTGGCCGAGGCGGCCGAGACGTTGAGAGCCGCGGTCGAGGCACGGTGGCGCCGCGAGGAGGAGCAGCGGCAGATCCACGACCCGGTGCCGTTGCCCGTGACCTGGGACGGCGCGCCCGCGGACCTGCGGGACAGCTGGCTCAACATCGGCGGCGAGGTCGAGCTCTCCGGGCGTCTCGACCAGGTCGTCGAGGTCTATCGCAGGGTCGGGTCACGACGGCTGGTCGTGCTGGGGCGAGCAGGATCCGGGAAGACCGTGCTGACCACGCGGTTCGTGCTGGACCTGGCGGGCGACGGGCCGGTGCCGGTGATCTTCGGGCTGGGCTCGTGGCATCCGGAACGCGCCGGGCTGCGCGACTGGATGGCCGAGCAGCTCATCCGCGACCACCCGTTCCTCGGGGCTCCGGGGCCGAGTGGCGGGACGTTGGCGGCGGCGCTGGTCGATGCGCAGCGGGTGTTGCCGGTGCTGGACGGGTTCGACGAGCTCGCGGCCGGGTTGCATCGGCCGGCACTCAACGCGTTGAACACCACCACTCTGCCGTTGCTGCTCACGAGCCGTGTGGACGAGTACCGGGACGCCGTTGAGGGCACGGACGTGTTGACGTCCGCTGCTGCGGTGGTGCTCAACGACCTGACGTGTGACGACCTGGCGGACTACCTGCCGCGGACCACGCGCAAGAACGTGTGGACGCCCGTGCTCGACGAGATGCGCAACGGCGGTGCGCTCGCGAAGGTGCTCACCACGCCGTTGATGGTCGCTCTCGCGCG
>JAVXWK010000614.1:0-7203 GCA_032230575.1 Pseudonocardiales bacterium
CCGATCCCGGTGACGACACTGGCGCCGACCGGGAAGTCGGTGCCCCACGCGGCCAGCGGCGACAGCTCCAGGAACGGGCTGTCCTCGTCGATGAGCAGCTCGACCCGTTCGCGCGCGAGGAGCTTCCCGCGCTTGTGGTGCCGCTCGACGTACTTCGGCCCACCTCCCGCGAGCGCTTTGGCGTGCTCGGCGTCCAGCTGCGCGATCTTCGCGAGCAGCGCCTCCCTGTTGCCCATCAGGCGAACCCCAATCGTCGTGCCGCGAGCTCGGTCATCACTTCACTCGCCCCGCCCCCGATACCGAGGATGCGGGCGTCCCGGTAGTGACGCTCCACTTCGGACTCCCGCATGTACCCCATGCCACCGTGCAACTGCACTGCCGCGTCCACCACTTCGCCGCACGCCTGCACCGCCGCGTTCTTGGCGAAGCAGACCTCGGTGATCACGTCCTCGCCCCGGTTGACCCGCGCCGCGATCTCCCGCGTGTACGTGCGGACGAGGTCGATCTTCTGCGCCATCTCGGCGAGCTTGTGCCCGACCACCTGCCGCTTGATCAACGGCTTGCCGAACGTCTCCCGGTTCCGCGTCCACTCGACGGTCAGGTCGAGCGCGCGCTGGGCCGTGGCGTACGCCTCGACGGCCATCGTGATCCGCTCCACCTGGAACTGCCGCATGATCTGCACGAACCCGGCGTTCTCCTCGCCGACGAGGTTGCGCGCCGGCACCCTCACGTCGTCGAAGTGCAGCTCCGCGGTGTCGCTGCAGTGCCAGCCCATCTTGTCGAGCTTGCGCCGCGTGAACCCGTCCTCGATCACCAGCAGCGAGATGCCCTGGTAGCCGGGTTCTCCGGTGCGCACCGCCGTCGTGACGAAGTCCGCCCGGTACCCCGAGGTGATGAAAGTCTTGGTGCCGTTGACGATGTAGTGATCGCCCTGCTTGACGGCCTTGGTCTGGATGTTCGCGACGTCCGATCCCGCACCGGGTTCGGTGACCGCGAGGCTGCCGATCTTCTCGCCCCTGATCGCGGGCTTCGCGAACCGCTCGATCAGGTCCTCGTTCCCGGACTGCCAGATGTGCGGAATCGCGATGCCGTGCGTGAAAAGCGCCGCGATCAACCCGCTCGACCCGCCGGCCTGGATGATCTCCTCGGTCAGCACGACCGAGTCGAGCAGATCACCGTCGGAGAACCCGACGGCCAGCAACCCGATCTCGGCAGCCTTCTTGTGCAGCTCGCGCGGCACCTCACCCTGGTTCTCCCACTCGGCGATGTGCGGGACGATCTCGTTGCGCGTGAAGTCCCGGACGAGCTGCCGGAGTTCCTCGCGCTCGTCGAACAGATCTTTCGTGATCACAGCAGCGCCTCCGGAATCTCGACTTCCCTGCTGCGCAACCACTCGCCGAGCGCCTTGGCCTGCGGGTCGAACCGCGTGCTGCTCGCCACCCCGTCCCCCAGCAACCCGTGCAGCACGAAGTTGAGCGCCTTCAAGTTCGGCAACTCGTACCGGGTCACCAGGCCGGCTTCGGGCAGCAGCTCCTTGAGCTTCTCCGTGGTCAGAAACCCGTTGAGCCACTCGTAGGCTTGGGTGCTTCGTGTCCAGACTCCGAGGTTCGCGTCGCCGCCCTTGTCGCCACTGCGCGCGCCGACGATCGTTCCCAGGGGCTTCTTCACAACAACACCGCCTTGGCGCTGACCTCGTCGCGGTTCACGTACGCCGCCTTGTACACCCCGAACGGCGTGCCGTCGGCCGGTGGCGCCGTGACGTGGAACCCGGGATAGCTCGCCAGCGCCAGCTCGATCGCGGCCCGGCTGAACCCCTTGGCCCGCTTGGGATCCGCGGTCCTGATCGTCACGTGCAGCAACGCACTGGCCCGCTCTTCGGTGTCCGCGTCCTGATGATCGGTCCTGGCGAGCGTCCAGGTCAGCCCCTCGTCCCCGATGGCCTCGTGGAGCTGCCGTTTGACCAGCTCGGCCTTCTCCTCGACGTCCAGTCCGGTGAGGACGAACGTCGTGGCGTTCTTGAACCCGCCCAACGTGTTCAGACACACCTTCAACGTCTCCGGCGGCGGACTCCCCTTGACGTCCTCGATGCGGACACCTCGTGGGTGCTGCGTGAGCTTGATCGTGTCGAAGTGGGTCGTGACATCCGGCCCCAGGTACTCCGGTGCCCCGATCTCGTAGAGCAACTGTGCCGTGACGGTGTCCGTGGTGACCGCCCCGCCAGTCCCGTCGTGCTTGGTGATCAGGCAGGACCCGTCCTCGTCGATCTCCGCGATCGGAAACCCGGGCTTGGTCGCGTCGATCTCGGTGAAGAACGAGTAGTTCCCGCCGGTCGCCTGCGTCCCGCACTCCAGGACGTGCCCGGCGACCGTGGCCCCGGCGAGCCGATCCCAGTCGTCCCGCGCCCATCCGAAGTGCGCCGCGGCAGGCCCGACGACGAGGCTCGCGTCGGTGACCCGCCCGGTGACCACGACCTGTGCCCCTTGCTTGAGGCACTCGGCGATCTCCCACGCGCCCAGGTAGGCGTTGGCGGTCAAGGCTTCCGGGAATCGCGCTTTGAGGTCATCGCCGGTGACGTACCCGACCCTCGCTCCGAGTTCGCCGGCCAGGCCCTCGGGGCTGAGCTCGCCGAGCTTGCGCGCGAGGCCTTCGGGGTTGAGTCCGCCGGCGTTGACCACGATCTTGACGCCCTTGTCGAGCGCCAGCGCCAGACAGTCCTCCATCTGACGCAGAAACGTCTTCGCGTACCCCAGCGCGGAGTCCTTCATCCGGTCGCGCCCGAGGATGAGCATGGTCAGCTCGGCGAGGTAGTCCCCGGTCAGGACATCGAGATGTCCACCTTCGAGCTGCTCGCGCATGGCGGACAACCGGTCACCGTAGAACCCGGACGCGTTGCCGATCCTGATCACCGGCCACCTCCGGGCGGGCCCGCGAACGCTTGCGCGATCGGCACCCACTCCTCCGCCACCGGCCCGACAGCGTCGATGGCCAGCTCCTTGCGGTTGCGGCGTTGCGTCACCAGCCACGCGAAGTCCAACGCGGGCCCGGTGACCCGGTTCTCGGCGCCCTCCGGACCCCACGTCCACACCTCGCCGGACGGCCCGGTCAGCTCGACGCGCACCTCGGCGTCCGGCACCGCCAAACCGTTGAGCAGGAAGGCGAACCCCATCGCCCGCACGCCGATGTGGCACACGTGCCGGATCCGCGCGGTCGGCTCCCGCACCACACCCAGGGCGTCGTAGATGTCCTGCCCGTGCGCCCAGGTCTCCATGATTCGCGCGGTGGCCATCGAGGCCGGGCTCATCGGCGGGCCGAACCAGAGGATCTTGCCCGAGGCGACGGCCAGGCGCTCCCGCAGCACGGCACGGCTGTCCCGCCACAGCTCCAGCAGGTTCGGCAGCGCCGCCGCCTCGGCCGCGGTCCGGTCGACGATGTCGCCTGCCAGCGGTTGAGCCTTGAAGGACTCGGGGTCGGAGATGGCCAGGATCGCGGCCTTGTCCGTCCACATCAGATGGCCGATCTGGTGGCCGATCGTCCAGCCCTCGGCCGGTGTCGGCAGGGTCCAGTCGTCGGCGCCGGCCACGAGTGAGTCGAGCTCGCGCGACTCGGCGTCCAGGTCGGCCAGCAGTTCCGTGATCACAGCTGCTCCTCCAGCATCCCCGCCCAGTAGCGGACTACGTGTGCGCGGCGTTTTGCGTCGTCGGACAGTTGGTTGGCCAGGGCCAGTCCGCGCACAAGATCCAGGGTTGCCTGCACGGCGTCCTTCACACCCGGTCGCGTGTCGTCCACCTCGAGCAGCTCCAGCGCCAGGCCGTAGACCTCGCGGCCCAGGCGAGCCTGGAGTTCCAGCACCAGGTCGCGCAGTTCCGGGTCGGTGCGCGCGGCCACCCAGAGCTCCAAAGCGGCCGTGAACAGGTCGCTCGCGTGGAAGTCCGCGATCAGCTCCACCACCGCGTGCGTGCTCTTCTCCGCGATCTGCGCGCGACGCTTGAGCACCTCGACGCTCTCCGCGCCCACGTGCTCGACAGCCGCCGCCACCAGCTCGCCGCGCGTCCTGAAGTGGTGCAGCTGGGCGCCGCGCGACACACCGGCCCGCTCCGCCACCTCCGTGGTCGTGGTGCCTGACCAGCCGCGTTCCACCAGGCACTCGACCGTCGCCTCCATCAGCTTCCGCTTGGTCTCGCGGCTGCGGTCGGCCTGGCGTTGCCTCGTCTCCACGGGTCCGAGTGTTCCGGCCAACAAACAAACAGTCAAGCCTGCTTGTAAATGCGTCCTGCTAGCGTCCGCAGGCGATGAGCACTGTTGATCGACTCAGGGCCGCGGGCTGCGTGTTCGCCGAAGAAGAGGCCGCGCTGCTGACAGAAGCCGCCACCTCGCCCGAGCACCTCGAAGAGATGGTCACCCAGCGCGTGGACGGACTGCCGCTCGAGCACGTCGTCGGCTGGGCCGAGTTCTGCGGGCAGCGGATCACGATCACCAAGGGCGTGTTCGTGCCTCGCCACCGCACGGAGCTGCTGGTCGACCTCGCCACCGAACTGAACCCCGAACTGGCCGTCGACATGTGCTGCGGATCAGGCGCTGTGGGCGCTGTCCTGCAACACAGACTCCCCAACGCCACGGTGTACGCGGCCGACATCGACCCCGTGGCTGTGGCCTGCGCGCGCAAGAACCTCACGAACGTGTTCGAGGGCGACCTGTTCGACGCACTGCCCACGCACCTGAAACGCACAATCGACGTCGTGGTCGCCAACGTGCCGTACGTGCCCACCGACGACATCCAGTTCATGCCGACCGAAGCCCGCGACCACGAGGCACGAGTAGCTCTCGACGGCGGCACGGACGGCCTCGAAATCATGCGCCGAGTCGCGGAACAAGCCTCGAGCTGGCTCAAGCCCGGCGGCCACCTGATGAGCGAGACGAGCGAGCGCCAGGCACCCGCGGCGCTCGCGGCGTTCACCGGAGCAGGCCTCACTGCACACCTCGTGACCAGCGAGGACACCACTGCCGTCGTCGGACAGGTGGCACGATAGTCAAATAGTCCGTACGATGTACGGTATGTCGTACGACGAGGTCATGCAGTGGTTCGCGCGCTGGGACGAGCTGGCAACACGAGGCGACGTCGAGAAGATGGCCGACATGGCGCTGTTCCCGATCAACACGGTCACCGACGGATCGGCGACGTCGTGGGACCGGGAGCGGTTCCTGGCCGAGATGGGGGCGCAGCTCGGCGGTGACGTGCGGATGGAGTCCATCAGGACGCCGCACTTCATCAACGACAACCTGGTCTTCGTGATCACCGACGGAACGATCAACGGGATGACCGTCCGCTACGGCGACCTGCTCACCAAGGTCGGCACCGAGTGGAAGTTCCAGACGATGGTCCAGGGCGGCTGGGCCTAGCGGGACCGGTCCCTGGGTGTCGGCCCCAACCTCACAGGGGTCGACACCCAGGGAGGAACCCTTGTTCGCAGTGACCCTCGCCCTCGTCGCCGCCGTCCTGCCCGCACCACAGGGCAGAACGCTGACGGTCGGGCCAGGCGGCCAGTACGCGACACCCCAGGCAGCGGCCAACGCGGCACAGCCGGGCGACACCGTCGAGATCGCACAAGGCACCTACACGGGCGGCCTGACGGTCAAACGCAACGGCATCACGTTCCGCGGCAACGGAAACGTCACCATCAAGCCCAAGCTCACCATCAACGCCAACAATCTGACCTTCGAGAACCTGACCTTCCAGGGCTCCGACAGGTTCGGCGCGTACGCGGACGGCAGGAACAACCTGACGTTCCGGAACTTCCGCGTCAACGGCTCGCAGGACGGCGGCCTGGTGCTGCTCAACACCTCCGGCGTCCTGGTCGACGGCTGCGAGATCACCGGCACGAACGCCAGGGGCACCAAGGCCGACCACGAGGCCATGTCCATCGGGCACGGCTCGCGCGACGTCGAGATCCGCCACTGCAACGTGCACGACAACGGCGAAGAAGGCATCGACGTCAAGTACACCGAGAACGCCCGCGTGAAGATCCACGACAACATCGTGAGCAACAACCGCGGCCCCAACATCTACGTCGACTCGGCCACGCACGTCGAGATCTACAACAACGTCAGCAGCGGCACGAAGAACGAGACCAAGTCCGGCATCGCGCTCGCCGTCGAGGACTACGCCGAGAACCGCGTGCTCGACAACGTCAAGGTGTACAACAACATCTCGTACGGAAACGCGCAGTCTGGCCTGAGCATCTGGGTGCAGTCCACCGGAGTCGTCAGCAACGTGCAGATCATCAACAACACGTTCTACGGCAACAAGAAGGGCTCGATCTGGTTCGCCGGCGACAAGTACGCCGGAACGAACGTCCCGCGCAACAACATCTTCGAGCGCGCCACGAGCCACGAGGCGTTCGTCAGCGACCACAACCTCGTCGGAGCGCCCGACGCACGGGCGATCGACGCAGGATCTCCGGACCTGGCGCCGGCGTTCGACGTCGACGGTCGCCCCAGGCCGCAGGGAAACGGGTACGACATCGGCGCGCACGAGCGGTAGAACTGACGAATGATCGCAATGCAGTACGAGATCGCCCTGCCGACGGACTACGACATGGAGATCATCCGCGAACGGGTCCGCACCCGCGGCCACGCACTCGACAACTTCGAGGGCCTGGGGTTCAAGGCCTACCTGATCCGTGACACGCAATATGCGCCGTTCTACGTCTGGAACACGGCGGCGGGCATGGCGAACTTCCTGTACCGCGGCGGCGGCTTCCAGGCGATTCTGGCGAGCTTCGGCAGGCCGGTCGTCCAGCACTGGCCGGGAGTGGCGTTCCTTCGTGGTGACGCGACGAACGCGAACTACGCGACGCGCAGGATCACCCGGCTCGCACCCGAGGCGAACCCGATCGACGTCGTCGCGCAAGTAGAACTGGAGAAGGCGCCCGGCCTGCACTCGGTGGCCGTGGGCGTGGATCCGCGCACGTGGGAAGTCGTGCGCTTCTCACTCTGGGAGGAACACCCCGGGGAAGAGGGTGTCTACGAAGTCCTCCACTTCAGCGAGCCGGAGCTCGAAACAATCACAGCAGGGTGAGCTGTTCCTGGTCCACCCGAGGAGCCGGCACACCCGAAGGCAGGCTTCCGTCGGGCCACACGCCGTCGTCGTCACCAGGAACACCGGTGACGGCGTCGGTGGACCGTCCACGCGGCGCCAGCCCGTGC
>JAVXWK010000622.1:0-8645 GCA_032230575.1 Pseudonocardiales bacterium
ATCGAGGGCTACCTGGCGGAGTTCATGCGCGTGCTGCGTCCCGGTGGCGTGGCGGTGTTGCAGTGCACGACGAGTCCGTTGTGGACGCTCAGGGGCATGCTCTGGCGGTTCGCGCCCTACCGCCTGGTGGCCTGGGGGCAGCGCGTCGTGCTGCGGTACCCGGCGCCGATGCGGATGACCGCGCTGGCGCCGGACCGGCTCCGCGCCGTGGTGGCCGAGCACGGCGGTGAGGTGGTGGACAGCGTGTCCGAGGACATCCCGGTCAGCCACTGGCGGTCCACGAGATACGTCGTCCGCAAGAGGTGACGCGCGTCAGGGTGGCCGTGGGCTTGCACCGCAACCCCACGGCGTGGGTCATGCTGGGTCTCACGCTGCTGTCGTTCCTGCAACGCCCCGGCCGCACGACCTTCGACACCAAGCTCGACCTCGTGGTCGACCCGCTGGCGTTCCTCGGCCGCGCGCTGCACCTGTGGAACCCCGCAGCCAGCGGCGGCGAACTGCAGAACCAGGCGTACGGCTACCTGTTCCCGATGGGGCCGTACTTCGCGGTGTGCCAGGTGCTCGGGCTGCCGCCGTGGATCTCCCAACGCCTGTGGTGCGCCCTGCTGCTGTGCGGCGCGTTCGGCGGTGTCCTCGCGGTCGCGCGGGCGCTGCGGATCGGCACCGCCCCGGCGCAGTACCTGGGGGCCGTCGCGTACGCGCTGGCGCCGCGGATGCTCACCGAGATCGGCCCGCTGTCGGCGGAGATGGTCGCCGCCGTGATGCTGCCGTGGATCCTGCTGCCCTTGATCAAGGCCGACCGGATCTCCTCGCCACGACGGGCGGCCGGCTTGTCCGGGCTGGCGACCCTCGGCGTCGGCGGGATGAACGGCGCGCTGGTGCTCACAGTCCTGCTGCTGCCCGGTCTGTGGCTGCTGACCCGGCAGTGGACCGCGCGGCACGTCCGGCTCGTGCTCTGGTGGTTCGCGTCCGTGGTGGCGGCCGTGCTGTGGTGGTTGCTGCCGCTGATGCTGCTCGGCGAGTACAGCCTGCCGTTCATCGACTACGTCGAGTCGGCCGCCAACACCACGGCGCCGACGTCGCTGTTCCAGGTCCTGCGCGGCACCAACCAGTGGGTGGCCTACGTCGTGCAGGGCAGCCCGTGGTGGCCCTCCGGTTTCATGCTGGTCGACAACCCGGTCCTGATGCTGGCCACCGGGCTCCTCGCGGCGGCCGGCCTCGCCGGGCTGGTCCGCCGCGGACTGCCGGAGCGGCTCTTCCTGACGATCGGCGTCATCGCGGGCGTCGCCATGATGACCATCGGCTACGTCGGGGCGCTCGACAGCCCGCTGTCCCACACCGTTCGCGCCCTGCTGGACGGTCCGCTGGCCCCCCTGCGCAACGTGCACAAGTTCGAGCCCGGCCTGCGGCTGCCGTTGATGCTCGCGTTCATGCACGCGGTGTCACGCGTCCGAATCCCGGCCGCCGCGACCACCGCGGTCGCGGGCAAGGTCCGGCTCGCCGTCGGCGTCCTGCTGGTGGCCGTGATGGCCGTGCCCGCGTGGACGCTCACGTTGCGGCCGGGGCCGGGGTGGCAGGAGATCCCGGACTACTGGCGTTCCGCGATGACGTGGCTGGCCGACAACGACCCGGACGCCCGCACCCTCCTGCTGCCCGGCACCGGGTTCGGCGAGTACACCTGGGGCAAGACGGTCGACGAGCCCGCCCAGGCGCTGGCCCGGTCACCCTGGGCGCTGCGCAGCCAGATCCCGCTCGGCTCGGAGGGCAACACCCGGCTGATGGACGCGGTCGAGGACGCGCTCGCCGACGGGCGCGGCGCACCCGGACTGGCCGACTTCCTCGCTCGGTCCGGGCACAGGTTCCTGTTGGTGCGCAACGACATCGACCGGGTCGCCACCAGTGCGCCACCGGTCACGATGATGCGGGACGCGCTGGCCCGCTCCGCCGGGATCGAACGCGTGATGACGTTCGGCCCGGTGGTCAAGCCGGGTGACCAGCCGGTCGTCAACTCGATCGACCTCGACGCCGCGCCCGCGCCCGCGTTGGAGATCTACGAGGTGAAGCGGTCGGTGCCGCGCGCGGTCGCGGTGAACGCCAAGGACATCGCGACGGTGAGCGGTGGGCCGGAATCCCTGTTGCCGCTGCTCGACTCGGGAGTGCTGCGGGGAGATCGTCCTGCCGTGCTGGCCGGTGACGGCGGCGCGCCCGAGAGCCGGGACTGGCTCGTCACCGACGGGCTGCGCCACCGGGAACGCAACGTCGGGCGGGTGCGCGACAACCTGAGCCAGACGCTCGCTGCCGACGAGCGGCCGAGGCAGGACCGACCGGTGTCCGACATCCTGCCGTTCCCCGGTCCGGAGCACCTGACGGTCGCGGCCTACCGCGGGATCCGCGGCGTCACCGCGTCGAGTTCGGCCGGGTTCGCGGACTCCGTCCGCGCCTCCGACCCGTCGTCCATGCCATTCGCCGCGATCGACGGAGATCCGTACAGCGCCTGGCAGTCCTCCACCCTCGCCGGACCCGCCGGGCAGTGGCTCGAAGTCGGCCTGGACACACCGCGGGTCGTCGACCAGGTGACGCTGCGGATGGTCGACGACATCCGGGTCGGCTGGCCGGTCACCCGGATCAGGATCACCACCGACTCGGGTTTCCGCGACCACGAGGTCGCCAGGGGCGCCGCGGAGCAGGCGTTCGCGGTGTCGCCGGGGCTCACGAGCAGGGTCCGGATCACCGTGCTGTCGGTGGCGGCGCAGTTGACCAGCGGCTCCGTCGGCATCGCCGAACTGTCGGTGCCCGGAGTGACCGCCCACCGGGCGTTGCGGGTGCCCACCGACGTCCTGCCCGGCCCCGGACAGCAGACGACCTTCGCCTTCAGCCGCGGCCCTCAGCCGCGCTACTCCTGCACCGGCACCGACGGCGACCAGCGGTGCGACCTGGGACTGGCCAGGAGCGGCGAGGAACCCGACGGGATCCACCGGCTCTTCCGCACCCGCGACGACGCCAACTACCGTCTCGAAGGGACGGTCCTGCCCACCGTCGGCGGCACACTCCCTGTCACCGCACCGGGGTTGACCGTCTCCAGCACGACCCACTTGGCCGGTGACCCGGCCGCCGCGCCTCTGGCCGCGGTCGACGTGAACCCCACCACGACGTGGATCGCCGACTACACCGACGAGGAACCCACGCTGCGCCTGGCCTGGCCCACCGCCCGCGACGTGACCGGCTTGCGGCTGACCACGTCGGCGCTGTCCGGCGCGTCCCGCCCGACCGAGGTGCAGATCACCACCCCGAAGGTGAGCCGGACCGTGCCGGTGTTCTCCGACGGCTCGGTCGACTTCGTCGCGACCACCGACCGGCTGGACATCACGATCAAGAAGAGCGAAGGGGTTCCCGACCGCGTTCCGGGACCGGCGGGCATCAGCGACGTCGAGATCGTCGGTGCGCCCGATCTGGTGCCGCCGATCCCACTGGACACCCCGTTCACCGTGCCGTGCGGCTCCGGCCCGGCCGTCACCATCGACGGAACCGCCTACGCCACCACGGTTTCCGGCACGCTGCGGGACGTGTTCCAGCACCGTCCGCTACCGCTGGGCACCTGTCGGGACCTGGTCGAAGGCGTCGACCTCGGAGGTCGGGAGCACGAGGTGAGCACAGCTCGATCGGCCTCCTTCGTGGTGCAGGACCTCACCCTGCGGCCCAGCACCGCGGCCGCCACCGAGCCGCCGCCGGGTCACCGCGCGATCGACTTCGAGCAGTGGGGTGCCGCACACCGTGAACTGCGGGTGGCCGCCGGGCAGGCCGCGGTCCTCAGCATCCCGGAGAACGCCAACGACGGCTGGGTGGCCAAGGTGGACGGCGAGCCGCTCGCCCGCACCAGGATCGACGGGTGGCAGCAGGCCTGGGTGCTGCCGGCCGGTGGCGTGACGACCGTGGTGCTGGACTTCGAGCCCGACACCACCTACCGGCAACGGCTTCTGGTCGGCGCCGTCGCCGCGGCGCTCCTGCTGTTGGTCACGCTTTCGCCGGTGCGCAGACGGGTCCGGATCACCACGTCCCCCGCGGGCAAGCGGTGGGTGCCGGCGGTGCTGGTGGTGCTGCTCGCGGCCGTCGGCGGGATCCTGCCGGTCGTCCTGCTGATCGCGAGCCTGCTCGTCCGTGCCGTGGCCCAGCGGTTCACCGCGCGGTTCAACGTCACGGCCTTGATCGTCGTCGCCGGGATGGTGACCGCCACCGGGATCGCGGTCGTCGGACGCCTGCAAGGACACGGGCAGGACTGGGCGTACAGAACCGCCACGCAGGCCGCCATCCTCGTCGCCCTGGCCGCGGCGGTGTCACCGTGCCTTGACTGGTTCGACACGGGACCGGAACTCGATCAGGGCTCCGAAGCAGGCGAGCAGGGCGGTGGCGGTGACGGCCCCGGCGACGACCTGGGTCGGCGAACCGTGCCACCAGCCGAGAACGAGCACGACCTCGAACCCGACCGCCAGCCAGGTCAGTAGCGTGGACCGGCGGTCGGCGCCCGCGATCCTGGAGTACAACAGGATCTGCACGAGCGACAGCAGCGATCCGACCAGGGCGAACGGCCACAACGGAAGGCTGCTCGCCGCGTAGGCCGAACCGCCGACGAGCGACACCACCGTGCGACCGAACACCGCGCAACCCAGCACCACCACCGCGTCCACCGCGGCGCAGACGCCCAGCGCGATCAGCACGACCCGGCGGCGGGCCTTCTCGTCGGCCAGCTTGGGCAGGACGACGACGGCGATCGCGTACGGCAGCCAGTACGCGATCTTGGTGATCACCGAGCCCACCGCGTACTCCCCCGCCTCACGGGCGGGAAGGCTGTGCCTGGCCAGCACCAGGTCCAGGTTCACCAGCAGCACCAGCGCCAGCAACGCCTGCACGGTGTGCAGCACGTCGCGCACGTGCCCTGCGCTGCGCGGGCCCGGCACCGGTCTGCCGCAGATCAGCCAGCCCACGAAGGCGACGACGACCGACCCCGCAAGCGTCCCGGCGAACGCCCCGGCGGGCGTGCGGAACACGAGCAGGCCAAGCAGTGTGCCGCCGACCCGCCCGACCCCCTCGGTCGCGATCAGGTGGGCCATCGACCGGAACCGCTGCGTGCCCTGCAGGACTCCGTAGCACAGGCCGACGAGCGTGATCGGCGCGAGCGAGCAGGCGAGCAGCAGCACCGCCCACGGCCCCGGCAGGTGCAGCAACGCCATCAGCACGGGCGAGACGGCCAGCGCGGTGACCAGGACGGTGGCACTGGTCATCAGACCGAGCGTCACCAGCGGCCCGCGATCCTGTTCGGGCGCCCGCGCCACCCGCAGGGCGATCACGGTCTGCAAGCCCATCGCCGGCACCGCACCGATCGCCAGGAGCGCCAGCAGCGAGCCCAGTTCCCCGAAGACCGGCGGCGCGAGCAGCCGCGCGGCGATCACCGTGAGCAGGTAGCTGGCGACATTGCTGCCGCCGAAGGCCACCGCGACCGCGATCGCGTCGACGCGGGTCCTGGCCGGAAGTGTGTCCGCCACTGGCTTCGTCCCCTAAGTTACCGAGGGGTAATGGTCGGGGAACTATAGTCCCGCAGTCCAGGTTCCGGGCTGCCGACGAGAAGAGCGGGTGCGATGCGGCTGGTTCTGCCCGCGGTGTCCGCCGTGCTCGCCCTGCTCGTGCTCACCCCGTTGCTCGGCCGCGGCTTCGTCCTGAACTACGACATGGTGTTCGCGCCGGACCAGTCGCTCCTGCCCGACGGCCTCGGCCTCGGCTCGGCGCTGCCCAGGTCGGTCCCGGCGGACGCGGTGATGTCGTTCGCGACCGCCCCGCTGCCGGGCGACGTCGTGCAGAAGATCGTGCTCCTGGCGGCCTTGTTCGCCGGTCCGCTCGGCGCGGGCAGGCTCGTGCCCACGAACTCGGTGGCGATCCGGGTCGTCGCCGCGGTCTGGTACGGGTGGAGCGCGTACGTGGCCGAGCGACTTTTCATGGGCCATTGGCCGTACGTGGTCACGTACGCCTGCCTGCCGTGGATCGCGGCGGCCGGGCTCGCGGTCCGCCGAGGGGAACCCAAAGCGCTCCCCAAGCTGATCCTGGCCTGCGCTCCCGCGGTCCTCACGCCGACCGGTGGAATCATCGCCGCGGTGCTCGCGGTCGTGTGCTCGGGCCGCCGCGAACTCGCGGTCACCGTACCGGTCACGGTCCTGCTGAACATGCCGTGGCTGCTGCCTTCCGTGCTGCACCCCGGCGGCTCACTGTCCAGTCCGGACGGTGTCGGGGCGTTCGCCGCCAGGGCCGAGAACTGGGGTTCTCCGGTCACCAGCGTGCTCGGCCTCGGTGGGATCTGGAACGCCGAGGTCGTGCCGGGCAGCCGGGGGATGCCACTGCTGCCGGTGATCACCCTGCTGTCGGTCGCCGTAGCCCTGGTGGGGCTGCGTTCGCTCGCGCCGCGATGGGGCCTGGCGCCCGCGCGTTCGTTCGTCGTCCTCGGCGCGATCGGCGTCGCGATCGCGGTGTTCGGCACGCTACCGGGCGGTGGTGACGTGCTGGCGTGGGCGGTTTCCCACGTGCCCGGCGCGGGTCTGCTGCGGGACTCGCAGAAGTGGGCCGCGTGGTGGGCGCTCCCGCTCTCGCTCGGGTTCGCCCTCGGTGTGGAGGCGGCGGGGAAGTACCTGACCAACAGGACCGCGCTCGTGGCGCTGGCGGCGCTGCTCCCGCTCATCACGATGCCCGACTTCGCCTGGGCGGGGTTGGGGCGCCTGGAGGTAGTGGACTACCCGGCCGACTGGAGTGCCGTGCGAACCGTGCTGGCGGCGGACGACGGAGCGGGCGACGTGCTGGCTCTGCCGATGTCCGCGTTCCGGCGGTTCTCCTGGAACGGCGACCGGACGCAACTCGATCCGGCGCCCCGGTTCCTGCCGAGGACCGTCGTCATCGACGACGTCGTGTACGTCGGTGGCAGACCGGTGTCCGGGGAGGACGGCAGGGTCGCGACGATTCGCCGGGCGATGGCCCGGGGCGGCGATCTCGGCGCGTTCGGGATCGGCTGGGTGCTGGTGGAGCACGGGACCCCCGGCTCGGTCGACCCCGGCGTGCTCAGGGGTCTGCGGGAGGTGTGGTCCGGGCCGTGGCTGACCCTCTACCGGGTGCCGGGGGTGATCGCGCCGCCACCGGCCGGAGCGCCGCGATTGCCTGTTGTCGCAGGAGATCTCGGCGCAGTGGCGGTTGTCGCGTCCGGCCTATTGTGGCTGCTATTACCAGTCGGTAGATTCAGGCGATCCAGTCACTCGCGGACAGTCGAGGAGCAAGCGTGCGCACATTGATCGGTGCCGTCATCGCGGTCGTCGCCGGGCTCGCGTTCGCCGGTGGCGGAACGTACGCCCTGGTCAACTCTCTCGCGCCGGACAAGGCCGTCCAGCTCAAGAACGCCCCGGCGCCCAACAACTCCAACCCCGACACCGTCAACTACGGCACGCCGTAAGGTGCCGGGCCAGGCGACGCTGGACCGGTCGATCCGCCTGTTCAAGGCATTCCGCAACGAGCAGACCGACCGGGACACCTTCTACCGGTTGCTGGCCGAGGATTCCGCACGGCAGGTCGCCGAGTTCACCTCCCTCGCCGGCCGGAGTGTTCTCGACGTCGGTGGCGGCCCCGGGTACTTCGCCGACGCGTTCCGCGCGGCCGGCGCCTACTACGTCGGCCTGGATCCCGATGTCGGCGAACTGTCGGCCCGCGGCGAGTACGCCGAAGGGATGATTCGGGCCAGTGGCACGCGATTGCCCATCCGAACGGCCTCAGTGGACATCTGCTATTCGTCGAACGTACTGGAGCATGTGGACGAGCCGCGCACGATGCTCGACGAGATGGTGCGCGTGACGAAGCCCGGCGGGACGGTGTTCCTGTCGTTCACGCCGTGGTACTCCCCCTGGGGCGGCCACGAAACCTCGCCGTGGCACTTCATCGGCGGCCACTACGCCCGCCGCCGATTCCGGGACAACCACGGCCAGGAGCCCAAGAACCGTTACGGGGAAAGCCTTTTCGCGGTGTCCGTCGGCTCGGCGCTGCGTTGGGCACGGAACCACCCGGAGGCAGAACTGGAACGCGCACTTCCCAGGTACCACCCGTGGTGGGCGACCTGGGTCGTGCGCGTTCCGGTGCTTCGCGAGGTCGTGTCCTGGAACCTCGTGCTGGTCCTGCGGAAAAAGCCCTAGGCGGTACGGCGGCGGCCGGCGAGCAGCAGGACGACGCCAACGGCCAGCAGGACGCCACCCGCGATCCACAGGATCACCGGAAGGCCGGTGAGCAGCCACAGCTTGGACGTGTTCTCCTCGGCCACCCGCACGTTGTTGTCGACCGTCTCCTTGTTGAGCTCCAACGTTCCGTCGAACACTGCGGTGCCGTTACCCGCGCTCTGGCCCGAGGTGCGCAGCTCCTGCTTCACCGACTGACGCACCTTGATGAGCGCGCCGGTGACCGGCTCGACCCACAGCGTCTTCTCCGCCTGGTAGTACAAACTGACCGACACGGTCGGTTCGGGCCTGTCGATCAGCGAGCCGGGCACGTCCCGGCTGTCGACGTTGGTGGCCGGCACGGACTGCTTGAACCGGTACACCGGCAGGCCTTGCAGTGTCTCCTCACCGTCGAACTTG
>JAVXWK010000654.1:0-11999 GCA_032230575.1 Pseudonocardiales bacterium
CAAGTTCACCAACGCGAGCTTCAACGGCACCATCAAGCCCGGCGCCACCGCGAAGTTCGGCTTCAACGCCTCGGGTACCGGTGTCCCGACCGGCTGCACCGTCAACGGCAACCCCTGCGGAGGCAACCGATGAGAGCACTGACGCTCGGAGCTGTCGCCGCGACCGTCGCGGCACTGCTGAGCAGCGGGCCCGCCCAGGCGGCGCCCGTGCTGAAGGCGGAGGTCACCCAGACCTCGGTGTGGGACAGCGGTTACGGCGCGAACGTGACGATCACCAACTCCGGTGACACCGCGACCTCGTCGTGGACGCTGGAGTTCGACCTGCCGTCGGGCACGACGATCACCAGCTCGTGGAGCTCGGTCCGGACCTCCACCGGCCAGCACCACAAGTTCACCAACGCGAGCTTCAACGGCACCGTCAAACCCGGCGCCACCGCGAAGTTCGGCTTCAACGCCTCCGGTGGCAGCCTGCCGACGAACTGCACGATCAACGGTGCGTCATGTGGCGGCGGGACCACTCCGCCGGCCGACACGCAACCACCCGCGGTGCCGACGGGTCTGCGCTCGACGGGCGTGACGTCCAGCTCGGTCTCGTTGTCCTGGACCGCATCCACGGACAACGTGGGAGTCACCGGCTACGAGGTGATGCAGGGCAACACGGTCAGCACGACCGTCACCGGCACATCGGCCACGGTCACCGGCCTGTCCCCTGCCACCGCCTATCAGTTCTCGGTGCGCGCCAAGGACGCGGCGGGCAACACCTCAGCGGCCAGCACGCCCGTCAGCGCCACGACCAGCCCCGGCAGCGGCGGCGGCGACACGGTCGACGTCTCCACCCCGGCCCAGCTCCAGGCAGCACTGGCCGCGGCCACTCCCGGCCAGACGATCAAGCTCGCGTCCGGCACCTACCACGGCTCGTTCCTCGCGAACGGCCGTGCGGGCACCGCTTCCCAGCCCATCACCCTGAGCGGCCCGCGCGACGCCGTGATCATCAACGACGGCCCGTCCGGCGACCCTCCGGACTGCCCCGCACCCACCGCGGGCTGGGACTCCGGTTACGGCCTGTGGATCTTCAGCTCCCCGTACTGGAACCTCACCGGGTTCACCGTGCAGGAGTCGAAGAAGGGCATCGTCCTCGACAACTCGCACCACACCACGATCGACTCGGTCTCGGTGCACCACGTCGACGAGGAAGCCGTGCACTTCCGCCGTTCCTCCGCCGACAGCATCATCCGCAACTCCACGATCACCGACACCGGCCTGGTCCAGCCCGGCTACGGCGAGGGCGTGTACCTCGGTTCGGCCAACTCCAACTGGGCCTGCCACGGCAACAGCGGCGGCATCGACCGCAGCGACCGCATCCAGGTGCTGGGCAACAGGATCGGCCCGAACATCGCCGCCGAGCCGATCGACGTCAAGGAAGGCACCTACGAGGGCGTCATCCGCGGCAACACCTTCGACGGCCAGGGCATCACCGGCGAGAACTCGGCCGACTCCTGGATCGACGTCAAGGGGATCGGCTACCTCATCGAGGACAACACCGGCACGTTCCGCAGCCCCGGCACGTTCGCCAACGGCTACGAGACGCACAACACCAGCACCACCCCCAGCCTCCCCAACGGCTGCGGGAACACCTGGCGCGACAACCGTTCCGACCTCGGCGGAGTCGGCCAGTACGCCATCAACATCACCTCGGTGTCGAAGTGCACGGCGATGCCCAACGTCGTCTACGCCTCGAACACCGTGACAGGGGCGGTGAAGGGGCTGACCAACGCACAGGTCACCCCGTAACGCCCCACCGAGTGCCCGGCGGCTCCCGACAAGCCGCCGGGCACTCTGCTTTTCGAGAGGACGTCAGTTCTCGTCCCAGCGCGCGGCGAAGCGGCGGCACCCACCGCCGATCGACCCGCTGTCGTTGATCGCGCGGGCCTCGACGCACTTGCTGATCGTGGCGGTGCCGGGCAGCAGCACGGCACCGGCCTGCGGCTGCCAGCGCACCGCGAGGTACGGCCCACCGGGCGTGGCCGTGGCCTCACCGATGATCACCCCGGCGTCGTTCACCGCCCTGCCGGAGGAGTTGTAGCCGCCGAGCGTGCCGAGGTCGGTGACAGCGGGAGCCGCACCGTCGAGCGTCCACTTCACGGCGTGCTGGTGATGGTTGGAGTTCTCGGACCAGCCGACGGCGACGGTTCCGGCGTCGTTGATCGCGAAGGCGGTGCTGTTGCCTCCGCCCGGCAGCGCCGGCAGCTCGACGACCGTGCCGTCGGCCTGCCAGAGCGTGGCGTGCTGGCGGTCGAGGGTGTCGGCCTTGGCGGAGCTGCCGACGACGGCGCCGCCGGAGCTGATGTCCCCTGCCGAGGACTGGACGTGGCCCGGCAGGGGGCGCAGGGCCGTGATGGTGCCGTCGGTGTTCCACCGCACCGCCGTGCTCAGGCCCGACCACCGTTCCGTCGCGTAGCCGGCGATCACACCGTCGCCGTTGATGCCGGACGCGGACGTGCTGTAGGGCTCGGTGGAGAAGGCCGGCAGCTTGCTGATCTGCCCTGCCGCGTCCCACCGCACCGCCACCATTCCGGTGTTCTCGCCGGACGACGAGCCGACCACGACATCCGCGTTGTTCACCGCGTTGGCCATGCCGGAGAAGTCGCCGGGCAGCTTGCCGAGGTTCGTGACCGTGCCGTCAGCGGCCCATCTGAAGGCGTCGCGCGACCCTTCCGAGTGCCCGACGACGACCCCGGCGTCGTTGAGGCCGGTCACGTGGTCCCACTCGGAGCCGGGAACGAGCGGGAGCAGAGTGGTGACGGTCGCGGCGTGTGCCGGGACGACGCAACCGAGCATCAGGAGCGCGGTGAGCCCTCCGGCCAGCACGGGTCTGGACATGTGGTTCCCCAGTCGTCGAAGCGATTCCTACCCACCTCGAACGCCGCGGGACCCCAGGCCGTTGAGTTGCTTCTTGGCGCGATACCTCCCGGAGCGGACAGATTCCTGTCCACTCCGGGCTCACCGCTAGTAGCGTCCCGGCCATGAGACGACTGCTCAGCGTCGCGTTGTCGTTCCTCCTGGTGTCCGCGGCCGCGCACCCCGCGTCCGCGAACAGTGGCGACACACCGTTGCCCGGCTACACGATCGTCAACCCGCCACTCGCCCCCGCGCAGGTCGGTGGCAAGCCCACCAAGGTCCTGCAGGGCGTGCACAGCCATTCGGGCTACATCATCGAGGTGCCGCCGCGCTGGAACGGCCGGCTCGCGCTGTGGGCGCACGGCTACCGCGGCGAGGGCAAGGTGCTCACCGTCGACGCGCCGCCGTTCGGGTTGCGGCAGCGGTGGCTCGACGAGGGCTACGCCTGGGCCGCGTCGTCCTACTACAGCAACAGTTACGACGTCCGGGCCGGCGTGACGACGACCCGCGAGCTGGCGACGTTGTTCGGGCAGAAGGTGCAGCGGCCGAAGAAGGTGTTCCTGGCCGGGGTGTCCATGGGCGGGCACGTCATCGCCCGGTCGCTGGAGCAGTATCCCGGGTTCTACGCGGGCGCGATGCCGATGTGCGGGGTGCTCGGCGACCACGAGCTGTTCGACTACTTCCTGAGCTACCACCTCGTCGCGCAGACCGTGACCGGCAACCGGGCGTATCCGCTGCCACCCGACTACTCGACCGTCGTGGTTCCCCGCATCCAGAAGGCGCTGGCAGGCCACGACGACCAGTTCCGCGCGATCGTCGCGAACCTGTCCGGCGGTGCGCGGCCCGGTACCGACGCGGCTTACGCGTACTGGCAGAACTTCCTGTTCAACCTCGTCTCCACCCCGACCGGGGACAGCCTCGCAAGCAACCCTCTGCAGCTCGCCACGAACGTCGGCACCCACTACCGGCCCAACTCGCCGGTGAACGTGAACGCCGCGGTGCAACGGGTTCGTGCCGCCAACCCCATCGCACGCAACACCTGGGCGCTCACCGAGATCCCCGCTGTGCAGGGCTTGCCGAGCGCGCCTGTCGTGTCGTTGCACGGGATCGGCGACATGTTCGTGCCGTTCAAGATGGAGCAGGACTACCGCGACGACGCTGCTCGGTTCGGTCGCACGCATCTGGTGGTGCAGCGGGCGATCCGCACGATCGACCACTGCGAGTTCTCGCCCACCGAGGTCGGGAACGCGTGGGGTGACCTGACCGCGTGGGTCGACCGGGGCAAGCGTCCGGCCGGTGACGACGTGCGCCGGACGGACGATCCGCGTTACGGATGCCGCTTCACCGACCGGCTCGCCACCGGCGGCACCCGGTCCTTCTTCCCTGCCTGCTGAAGGACCACGCTCTCGCCGCCATCCAGATCCGCGTGGCACGATCTCGTGCCCGCCTGGGCGATGACAACGTTGTCGTCCAGCTTTTGAGAGAGGAAGGCTCATGTTCGGCTCCCTGCACCGACGCGCCAGACACTCCATTCCCCTGATGGTCGCCGGTCTGCTGACCGCAGGCCTCTTCACCGCCACACCCGCGCTCGCCGCCGCGCTTCCCCTGACCCAGCACGTGAACCCGTTCATCGGCACCGACAACAGCAACTCGCCCAACCCGGTCCCCGGCGGCGCGGGCGGCAGCACCTATCCCGGCGCCGTGGTGCCGTTCGGCATGGTGCAGCTCAGCCCGGACACGCCGACCGCCTCGCCGTCCGGGTACCGCTACAGCGACACCAGCATCCAGGAGTTCAGCCTCACCCACTTCAACGGCGCGGGCTGTGCCAACAACGAGGACCTCGGGATCCTGCCGGTCACGGGCAACCTCGGTACGTCTCCCGGCACGAACTGGACCGGATATGCCGGTAGCTACACGAAAGCCAACGAGTCGGCCTCGCCCGGCTACTACAAGAACCGGCTCGACACCTACAACACCGGCGTCGAGCTCTCGGCGACGAAGCGCACCGGCTTCATGCGCCTGACCTACCCGAGCACGCCCACAGCGCGAGTGCTGATCAACAGCAGCCGCAGCGCCACCGGCAACCGCAGCGGGTCGATCGCGATCAACGGCAACCAGCTCACCGGGACGTTCACCGGCGGTGGTTTCTGCGGTTCGTCCAAGACCTACCAGCTCTTCTACGCCATCCAGTTCGACCGCGCGCCAACAGGTTTCGGCACGTGGCTCGGCGGCACTGTCTCAGCGGGGTCCGCGAGCACGAGCGGCGTGAACTCCGGCGGCTACGTCACGTTCGACACGTCCGCGAACGCCGTGGTACAGCTCAAGGTCGGCATCTCGTTCGTCAGCGTCGCGGGCGCGCAGGCGAACCTCGCGGCCGAGAACCCGGGCTTCGACTTCGCCGGTGTCCGCACGGCCGCCGACACCGCGTGGAACGACGTGCTCAACCGCGTGCAGGCGACGGGCGGGTCCGCCGCGGACCTGCAGAAGTTCTACACGGCGCTGTACCACGTGTTCCAGAACCCCAACATCGCCAGCGACGTCAACGGCCAGTACCGCAGCTTCGACCAGACCGTGCGGACGGCGTCCCACACCGTGTACCAGAACTACTCTGGCTGGGACATCTACCGCTCGTGGGCGTCGCTGATCGCGTTGCTCGCGCCCGCGGAAGCCAGTGACATAGCCAAGTCCATGGTGCTGGACGGCGAGCAGGGCGGGTTGCTGCCGAAGTGGTCGCACAACAGCAACGAGCACTTCGTGATGACCGGTGACCCCGGTCCGATCATCGTGTCCAGCCTGTACGCGTTCGGCGTGCGCGGCTTCGACACCGCGGCGGCGCTGGCGTTGATGGACAAGAGCTCCAACGGCGGCACCACGCAGGGCCAGCCCACGCGTGGGCGGCAAGCCGGGTATCTCAGCCGGCACTACGTCACCGAGGACCCGTCGGACTCCCTGGAGTACTCGGCGTCCGACTTCGCCATCGCCCAGTTCGCTCGAGCCGTTGGTGACACAGCGAAGTACAACACCTACATGACCCGCGCGCAGTGGTGGTCCAATGTGTACAACCCGGAGTCCGGCTACGTGCAGAAGCGCAACGCCGACGGCTCGTGGGCGTGGCCGGTCACCCCGGCGAGCCCGACCGGCTACACCGAGGGCAACGCGTCGCAGTACACGTGGATGGTGCCGTACAACTTCGGCAGCCTGATCAACCTCATGGGTGGACCCAAGACGGCCGTGCAACGCCTCGACCACCACTTCACGCAGCTCAACGGCGGGCTGAGCCTGCCGTACTTCTACATCGGCAACGAGCCGGAGCACGGCGTGCCGTGGGCCTACAACTACGCCGCCTACCCGCAGGGCACGAGCGCGGCGGTGCGGCGGGTGATGACCGAATCGTTCACGACGGCGGCCGGTGGGCTGCCCGGCAACGACGACCTCGGCGCCACCTCCGCGTGGTACGTCTGGGCGGCTCTCGGCATGTACCCGCCGACGCCGGGTTCGGACGTGCTGGCGTTGCACGGTCCGCTGTTCCCGTCGATCACCGTGACCAGGCCGGGTGGCACGGTGCAGATCAACACGTCCGGCGCCGGAGCCCAGTACGTGCAGAGCTTCGGCCGCAACGGGGTGTCGTCCACGCGATCTTGGCTGCGCTACGGGGACATCTCCGGCAACACGACGCTGAACTTCGCCATGGGTTCGTCGCCCAGCGCCTGGGGAACTGCCGCCGCGGACGTGCCGCCTTCGTTCAACGACGGCTTCACTCCCCCGCCGGCCGCTCCCGCACTCGGCACCAACCTCGCGCAGGGCAAGCCCGCTACGGCGTCCACGCCGTGCAACTCGGCTGAGGCAGCGGCGAAGGCGTTCGACGGCAGCCTGTCCGGGAAGTGGTGCTCGCTGGCCACCGGGACGAAGTTCCTCCAGGTGGATCTCGGGTCGGCGCAGAACGTCGGGTCGTTCGTGCTGAAGCACGCCGGGCTCGGCGGGGAGTCCACCGGCTTCAACACGGGTGCGTACAACGTCCAGACGTCGGTTGACGGCACGAACTGGACGACGGTCGTGAACGTGTCGTCGGTGCGGTCGAGCCGTTCGTACCACCAGATAACGCAACGGCAGGCGCGGTACGTCCGGCTGAACGTCACCACTCCGGCGAACAACGGCAACACCGCCGCGCGGATCTACGAGTTCGAGGTGTACAGCCAGTAGCAGATGTCCGTCCACTTCGGATCGAAGCTGCGGTCCGATGTGGACGGACACGGATCACGCGATCCGGAACGACTGCGCCGCGCCACCGTTGCACGCCGCCTGCACCAGCTGCACCTCGTCAGCCCCCGACCCGCCGGGAACCGTCAGGCACTTGCCGCTGTGCCGAGCGACGAGATGGTAGTAGCCGCCGCCCTCGGACACCGGCTGCCACTGCTGGTTGTTGCCGCCGCCGTACGTCCACAGCTGCACACCCGCGTTGTCCGCGAGCGACACCCCGGACACGTCGAGCACCAGCGCCGCGTTCGTGTGGTTGTCCGCACGCGTGTAGCCACCGGACGTCGGCTGGAACCGGAACTGCTGCGCGGTGGTGCCGTTGCACGAGTACTGCTGGATCACCGTGCCGTTGGACGATCCCGCTCCCCGAGCGTCGACGCACTTGCCGTTCGCCTTGCTGACCACCGGGTACCAGGCCGTGGGCGAGATGCCGCCGGGGTCGGTCGTGCCGCCGCCGAGCCCGCGCAGGCCGTCGAGGATCAGCTTGTTCTGCTGCGCGCTCTCGAACGTCGACGACAACGCCGTGTCGGTCGCGTAGTTCATCTTGTTGTGGCCGAAGTTCGCGTACAGCATCTTGTAGTTCTTGTTCGTCCAGATGATCGGATAATCCCCGGAGTACCAGATCTCGCCGGGGTTGTCGCCGACCGGGAACGTCGACTGGTCGAGCGACGCCAGCACCGTGATGTTCGGGTTCTGCCGGATGTTCTTCTCCCACGAGTACCACTCGCTGGCCGACGACAGGATGGTGTCCGGCAGGTTCGCGGTGGCCGGGTTGCCGTGGTTCTCGATCCGCAACGTCTCGGCGGTCGGCGCCCAGCTGTTGTCGGCGAGGTGGCCGGAGCCGAGGAAGTCGTAGTGGTACCAACGGGTGTAGGGCTGGTCGCCGGAGTCGGAGTAGCCCGAGACGTGGAAGCCGAAGAACGCTCCGCCCGCGTCCAGGTAGCGCTTGAAGCCCTCGTACTGCTGCTGGGTGTGCGGCTTGTCGTCGAGGAACATGACGACCTGGTACTGCCCCGGCGTGATGCTGGTGAGCAGGTTCCAGTCCTTCGTGGCGGTGTAGGTGTAGCCGTTGGCGGCGGACTGCTGCGGGAACCAGACGTTGGCCTCCCGCTGGAAGCTGCGGTGCGCCTGGTCCTGTGCCTCGCTGTAGAAGGCGAGCACCTTGAACGGGGCGGCGGCCTCGGCCGGCACGGTGACGGAGGTCGAAGCGGCGACGAGTCCGGCCGCGGCGAGCAGTTTCAAGGCGCGCTTGAAGAAGCTTTTGGGCACAGGGATTCCTTTCCGGCGCGCCAGAAGAAGCGCACCAGAGGGCAGGGGAACGGGCGCGGGCCGCACTCGGATTAAGGCACAACCGGACTTGATTGGTCCAGACCTCTGCGTGCCGTTCTGACGACCGGGAACGCGACCGCGCCGGACGGCGTCCTCCGACCTGTGCTCATGGGCCTCGAGGGGGAGGATCGGAGACGTGGGCCTTCGAGCGAGTGGAGGTGGCGGGCCTTGGGCGAGGACTGGGTGTTCGGCTTCGGGTCCAGCTCGTTGGAGGAGCTGGTCGAGAAGCTGTTCAGCGGACTGGGGCAGCCCCAGTCCGCGACGCGGCGCACGGACCGCTTCGGGCGCGACCTCACCGCCGAGGCGCGGGACGGGCTGCTCGACCCGGTGATCGGCCGGGAGGACGTGATCGACGAGGTGCTCGAGGTGTTGTCGCGGCGCACCAAGAACAACCCCGTGCTGATCGGGGATCCGGGTGTCGGCAAGACCGCCGTCGTCGAGGGCATCGCGGCCCGGATCGCGAGCGGCGAGGTACCCGCCACGCTCACCGGCAGGCGGCTGATCTCGCTGGACCTCGCGGGCATGGTCGCCGGGGCGAAGTACCGGGGCGAGTTCGAGGAACGGCTGGAGGCGGTCATCAAGGAGGTGGCCGCGTCGGACCGGATGGTCGTCCTGTTCATCGACGAGCTGCACACCGTGGTCGGCGCGGGCAGTGCCGAAGGCGCGCCGATGGATGCCGCGAACATGCTCAAACCCGTGCTCACGACCGGGAGGCTCCAGGTCATCGGAGCGACCACGGCCGGGGACTACCGGCGCTACGTCGTGAAGGACGCCGCGCTGGAGCGGCGGTTCCAGCCGATCCTGGTCGCTGAACCGTCTGCCGACCAGGCGATCGCCATGCTCCGCGGCCTGCGCGCCCGCTACGAGTCCCACCACGGGGTGCGGATCGCGGACGAGGCGATCGTGGCGGCCGTGCAGCTGTCAGCCCTGTACGTCACCGACCGGTTCCTGCCGGACAAGGCGGTCGACCTGATCGACCGGGCGAGCGCGCGGGTCCGGTTGCGGGAGAGGTCCGCGCTGCCACCTGATCCGGTGCCGCTGGAGCAACGGGTGTGGCGGCTGAAGCGGGACGTGGCCGCGCAGGGCGACAACGCGAAGCTCGCCGACGAGCTCGACCGGGCGGTCGCCGACCTGGAGGCCGCCCACGCCGCGCTGGCGAACGCGCCCGAGGTCGTGCCGAACGACGTCGCCGAGGTCGTGTCCCGCAGCACGGGCATCCCCCTCGCCCAGCTCACGGAGGCCGAACGGCATCGGTTGCTGCACCTGGAGGACCACCTGCACGAGCGGATCGTCGGGCAGGACGAGGCGGTGGAGGCGGTCGCGGACGCGGTCCGCCAGGGCCGGGCGGGCCTGAAGCACCCGCACCGGCCCGTCGGCTCGTTCCTGTTCCTCGGGCCGACCGGCGTGGGCAAGACCGAGGTCGCCCGCGCACTCGCCGAGGCGCTGTTCGGTTCGCAGGACCGGCTGATCCGGTTCGACATGAGTGAGTTCGCGCAGCAGCACTCGGTCGCACGGCTGATCGGCGCGCCACCGGGATACGTCGGCTACGAGGACGCCGGTCAGCTCACCGAGGCGGTCCGGCGCGGTCCGTACTCGGTGCTGCTGCTCGACGAGATCGAGAAGGCGCACGCCGACGTCTTCAGCACGCTGCTGCAGGTGCTCGACGCGGGCAGGCTCACCGACGCGCAGGGACGGACCGCCGACTTCGCCAACACCGTCATCATCATGACCAGCAACATCGGCGCCGACCAGCTGCTCGCCGCCGGGGCCTCGGGTGTTCCGGTCGACCAGCTGCGGGAGCCGTTGACGGCCACGGTCCGCCGCCGTTTCCGCCCGGAGTTCCTCAACCGCCTCGACGAGATCATCCTGTTCCGCGGACTGGACTCCGGCCAGCTGCGGCAGATCACCGCGCTGCTGCTCGAACGCACCCGCCAACGGCTGCACGAGCAGAACATCACGCTGGAGGTGAACGACGAGGCCGTCGACTGGCTCGCCGCTCGCGGCTACGACCCCGAGTTCGGCGCCCGCCCGCTGCGCCGCACCATCGCCAGGGAGCTCGACCGGCGGCTGTCCCGCGCGCTGCTCGCGGGCGAGTTGCGCGGCGGGCAGCACGTCGTCGTCACGGTCACCGACTCCGAACTCACCCTGACCATCAGTTGACCCTCACACGGTGAGAGGGTGCAGGCTGTCGCGGTGATCATCGAGAACGTCTCGTTCGCCGGTCAGCACTGCGAGACCACCACGCTCGGCGCCCTGTTGCGGCACGAGGGCGTCGAGGTCTCCGAACCGATGCTGTTCGGCCTCGGCGAGGGGCTGGGCTTCGTCTACTGGGACGCCAAGAACATGGGCTTCCCGTTCCTCGGCGGTCGCGTCAAACCGTTCGCGCTCACCAGGACCGCGGCCGACCGGCTGGGCCTGACGCTGCACGTCCAGGAGACGACCTCACCCCGGAAAGCCTGGCAGAACGTCGAAACCGCGCTCGCGGCCGGACGCCCGGCCGGTCTGCAGCTGGACTCGTACCACCTGGAGTACTTCACGGCGAAGGTCCACTTCGGCGGTCACTTCGTCGCGATGCACGGCTACGACTCCACGCACGCCTACCTCGTCGACACGGCTCAGCAGGGCGGTGCCGTGACGACCACGCTGGCGAGCCTCGAGCAGGCCCGCGGCGAACGTGGACCCATGACCGCCCGCAACCTCTCGTACACCATCTCCCGCAGCGATCAGCCCGATCTCGGCGCCGCGATTCGAAGCGCGATCTCGAGCAACGCCCACGCGTTCCTCAACCCGCCCATCGCAAACCTCGGCCACCGCGGCATCGGCAAGGCCGCCAAGCAGGTGCTGAAGTGGCTCGACCGGACCAGCGATCCGGAACACGACCTTCCGCTCGCCGCCACGTTGATGGAACGCGGCGGCACCGGCGGCTCGCTGTTCCGCGTGATGTACCGCGACTTCCTCGCCGAAGCCGCCACGATCGTCGACGACGCCAACATCCACACCGGGCATCAGTTGTACGCCGAGATCGCTCCACTCTGGACCGAAGTCGCACACCACATCACAGTCGCCGGAGAGACCCGAGACCCGAGACACCTGGCCCAGGCCTCGGCGATCCTCACCGACCTCGCGGAGAAGGAGCTCCACGCCATGGAGGTCCTGTCCCGCTGACCGTTCAGGCAAAGCGGCTTGGCCGGTTGCGGGACTTGTGCCACTGTGGACCGATGTCTCTGCCTGTCGCGGTCCTGCTCGCCGTCACAACAGCTCTCGTCCCATCCCCCGCCCCATGGCAACGGGTCGGCACCGGCATCACCGAGGGTGTCAGTGGACTGGCAGTGCTCACCAGCCGCGGCGACCACGTCGAGGCCCTCTCGGTCATCGACAACAAGAAGCCGGGGCAGGAACGCGTCCGCAGGATCGTCCTCGACAGTGGACAGGTCACCGCCGTGCGGCCGATGACGTGGCAGGGCGAGACCCCGGTGGACCTGGAGGCGGTCACGCGCGTGCCGAACCGACCCGGCGAG
>JAVXWK010000700.1:0-2756 GCA_032230575.1 Pseudonocardiales bacterium
GAAGCCGAGCAGGCCATACAGCACCAGGGCGATCGCCGCCAGCCGCAGCACAACGCTAGAACTGCAACTCGCGTGCCCGTATAATTGGCGCCGTCCACCAGGCAAGGAAGCAGGGCTGGATGAGAGCATGAGCGGACGGCCGAGGACGGGTCAGGGTCCACCGCGCAGGGAAGCAGGGGAGGGGCAACCATGGGTCTGCGAATCAACAGCAACGTCGACGCCGGCAGTGCCGCGCGTCAGCTGGGCAACTCACAGGCGCAGCTGAGCGTCTCGCTCGAGCGCCTGGCCTCGGGACGACGCATCAACCGCGGCGCGGACGACGCGGCCGGGCTCGCGATCGGCGAGGTGCTGAGCGCGCAGGTGCGCGGCCTGAACCAGGCCAGCCGCAACGCGCAGGACGCGGTCAGCCTCATCCAGACGGCCGACGGGGGCCTCTCGCAGACCTCCGACGTGCTGCAGCGCGTCCGCGAGCTGACGGTTCAGGCCGGCAACGGCACGCTCTCGGCCGGCCAGCGCGGCGCGATCCAGGCCGAGATCTCCGAGCTCACCAGCACGATCGACCGCGTGGCGACCACGACCGAGTTCAACGGCCAGGCCATCCTGGACGGCTCGACACCGAGCGCGCAGGTGCAGACCGGCGCGAACCCCTCGGACACGACAACCGTGACCCTCCCGGACGCGACCACGACGGCGCTCGGCGTCGGTCCAGGCCAGGTCGACGTCTCGTCGGCCGCCGCCGCGAACGCGAGCCTGGCGAACATCGACCAGGCGATCTCGAACGTCTCCGGCGCGCGCGGCGACCTGGGCGCCCAGCAGAACGCGCTGCAGAGCGTGATCGCCAGCAACGACGTCGGGGCCGAGAACCAGGCCAGCGCGCGCTCCCGTATCGTCGACCTCGACTACGCCAAGGGCGTCAACGACCAGGTGCGGAACCAGCTCCTCTCGCAGCTCGGCACGGCCGTCCTGGCGCACGCGAACCTGTCGCGCGAGTCGGTCTTGCGTCTGCTGCGGTAGCGGGTACAATCCCGGCCCGTGGCAAATGAATGGCTAGTCGACAACCTCTCCGTGGTCCAGGCCGCCCGCAAGGTCGAGGCGGCATCCAAGCCCGGCGAGGCTGAGTTCGCCCGCACGCCCGACGACGCGAACATCGTCGTCTTCTCGGTCCTGGCGGATAAGGGAACCTACGTCGGGGCCGTCCGCATCCAGGACACCGCCGTCGGCATGCGCAAGCGCCTGAAGATCACCGTCTCGGACGACGACCGGACACCGCCGCCGAAGGCGGGTGGGATCGGCGGGCTCTTCTCGAAGAAGGCGAGCTACGCCAGCCGGCCCGACGTGATCGAGAAGGCGGTCGCGAACCTGCAGAGAGAGCTGCCGCCGACCTAGTCGGCGGCCGCGACCCGAGCCGCGGCGCCGCGGAACTGGATCTCGTACAGCTCCCGGTACTTGCCGCCCCGCGCCAGCAGCTCCTCGTGCCGCCCCCGCTCGACGATCTCGCCCTTCTCCATCACGCAGATGACGTCGGCGTTCCGGATCGTCGAGAGCCGGTGCGCGATGACGAACACCGTCCGGCCGCCCATCACGCGGTCAAGCGCCCGCTGGATCAGCAGCTCGGTCTCGGTGTCGACGTCGGAGGTCGCCTCGTCGAGGATCAGGATGCGCGGGTCGCGCAGGATCGCCCGCGCCAATGCGATCCGCTGCCGCTGCCCGCGCGAGAGCATCACACCCGACTCGCCGGCCATCGACTCGTACCCCAACGGCAGGTCGGCGATGAACTCGTGCGCGTGCGCCTCGCGCGCGGCCACCTCGACCTCGGCGTCGCTCGCACCCAGTCGGCCGTAGCGGATGTTGTCCCGGATGGTCGCCGCGAACAGGAACGTCTCCTGCAGCACGACGCCGATGCTCTGGCGCACCGACGCCACCGTCAGGTCCTTCACGTCCCGGCCGTCGATCGTGACCCGGCCCTCTTCGGCGTCGTAGAACCGCGGGATCAGGTTCACCAGCGACGTCTTACCCGAGCCGGTCTGCCCGACGAGCGCGACCACCGCGCCAGGCGGCGCGTCGATGGAGACGTCGCGCAGCACGGGCTGCCCCTTGACGTACGAGAACCAGACGTTCTCGAAGCGGACGTGCCCGACCGGGTCGGCCAGGTCCACCGCGCCCGGCTTCTCGAGCACGTCGGGGCGTTCGTCGAGGAACTCGAAGACGCGCTCGGCAGACGCCAGCGCCTGCTGGATCGTCGCGTTGACGCGGATCAGCTCCTCGATCGGCGCGTAGAACGTGACGAGGTACGCCGAGAAGGCGACCAGCGTGCCGATCGACATCGTCCCGCTCATGACCCGGTTGGCGCCCACCCACAGCACCAGGCCGGTGCTGATCACGCCGATCAACTGGATCAGCGGCCCCGAGATCGCCTGGACCAGCGCGGTGGCCATGTTGGCGTCGAGGTTCTGCTGGTTACGGTGGGTGAAGCGGGCCGACTGCTCGCTCTCACGCGCGAACGCCTTGGCGACGCGGACGCCGGTGATGTTCTCGGCCAGGACCGCGTTGACGCGGGACATGTTCTCCTGGACCGCGATGTACTTCGTGCGCAGCTGCTCGGACGTCACGTAGCTCGCGAACACCAGCAGCGGCACGCTCGAGTACACGAGCAGCGCCAAACGCCAGTCGAGGACGAGCAGGACGATGGCGTAGGCGAGCATGGAGAAGAGGCCGACCGCCGACTGGACGACGCCGCCCTGCATCGCCTGCTGCAG
>JAVXWK010000741.1:0-12018 GCA_032230575.1 Pseudonocardiales bacterium
ACCAGTTCGTTCGGGAAACTCCCCGGGATATTAGACGGAGCCGATCAGCTCCATTCGGGTGGGCCATAGCCGCCTGCCAGCGGCGTAGCGCACGTCACACGTATCCTGCCGCCGTGCTCCGAATGCTCGCTGTCGCTTCCGTCCTGTTGCTGTCCGCCTGCGGCAGTCCCGCCACGCACAACTCCGCGGACGTCGCGTTCGCGCAGGGCATGGTGCCGCACCACGAGCAGGCGCTGGAGATGACCGCACTGGTCGCCTCCCACACGGAGAACCCCCGCGTGATCGACCTGGCATCGCGGATCTCGTCGTCGCAGAAGCCCGAGATCGACCGCATGAACGGCTGGCTCCGCGAGTGGAACGCGCCCGTCGAGGCTTCGTCGCACACCTCGCACGGCCACTCCGACTCGCACGGCATGGTCGAGCTGGGCAACCTGGCCGACCTCTCCGACACGGAGTTCGACCGCCAGTGGCTCTCTCTGATGATCCTGCACCACCGCGGCGCCGTGGAGATGGCTCAGAAGCACCTCTCCGCGGGCACCGACCCGTCGGCCCGCAAGCTCGCCCAGGACGTCGTCACCGCGCAGGAGAAGGAGATCGCGGAAATGGAGTCGCTTCTCCCGCAAGGCTGATGCCAGCCTCTTTGCTGTGAGCACCTCAGCAGCCGTACGCGCCGCCGTGACGTTCGCGGCCTCTCACGGCGTGGTCAGCACAGACCCCGTCGTGATGAAGGCCGGCAGCAACGTGATCGTGCACCTGCGCCCGGCCCCGGTAGTGGCCCGAGTCGCCTCACGCACAGCGCTCGTACGCCCGTCGGTCTCCTCGCACTTCGCCCGAGACCTCTCGGTGTCTTCCTTTTTGGCATCACGCGGCGTTCCTGTCGTGACGCCTTCTTCAGAACTACCCGCAGGGCCTCACGTGGTCGACGGCTTCGTTTTGGCGTTCAGCACCTACGTCCCGCACGACCCGTCCGTCGAACTGTCGCGCCCCGA
The DNA here is from genome assembly GCA_032230575.1 of Pseudonocardiales bacterium. GTDB lineage: Bacteria > Actinomycetota > Actinomycetes > Mycobacteriales > Pseudonocardiaceae > Lentzea. Next base: position 990 of record JAVXWK010000741.1, read on the forward strand.
CGTGCTCAAGATGTTGCCCGACCTGCACGCCGAACTTCGGTTGTACGAAGGGGAACTGCCTGCGCGCGGCCCTCTCGACGACATCGACCACACGCTCGCGTATCTCGCCGGACGCGGTGTACCGGACCTGGACCCGTTCCGCGCACGCCGCAACGAACTCCTGGAACTCTGGGACGCGCACTACAACGATGTCCAACCGCTGCACGGCGACCCGCACTACGGCAACCTGCTGATGACCTCGACCGGCCCGGTGTGGAACGACTTCGAGGACACCTGGCGCGGCCCCGCCGCCTGGGACCTGGCCTGCCTGGCCGGTGCCGCAGGCGCGGAAGCCGCCCAGCGCACCGCAGAGATCTACGGCGGCGGGGCGGCTCCTCAGGACGTGGAGTTCCACGTCGAAGTGCGCATCCTCTTCGGCACCCTGTGGGGCCTGCTGATCGAGAACTCCTAGGCGCGACGCCTGCGCAGCACCATCAGCACGGCGATACCGGCGGCCACCAGCGCCGCGCCGAGTCCGAGCAGCCACGCGGATCCGAACCCGGTCGCCGCGAGCTCGTCCTTCGAGGCGGGCGCGGTCGTCGTCGTCGGGACGGGAGTGGCAGTCGTACTGCTCGGCGGCGTGGTGCTGCTCGGCGACGTCGGCACGCTGCTGCTGGGCGGCTCGATGACCGTGCCGCACGCGAACCACGCGGTGATCTTCTCCGGCAGCCGCCCGGAGTCGACGGGCGCGTGCAGGTCAGCCCAGCCCTTCGCGAGCTTCCCGGCGAGGTAGACGTTGTAGCCGGAGCTGCTGACGACCACGACCGACGTGATCCCGGTGTGGTCCAGCACGTCGATGTACGTGCCCTCCTTGACGTCCGCCTTGACCGAAGCGGGCGCGATCGTCGAACCGGCCAGCCCAGCGGCCGCACAGGTCTCGACACTCTTCTCGTGCACGGTGGCCCGCGAGTCCCCTGCGTCGGCCGCGTGCGCGGTGGCAGTCGACACGATCAGCACGAACAGGGCCCCGGCGAGGGCGGCGAACGATCTCGGCATGGCCGGGATCCAAGCCCATCGCCACGCCGCATCCGTCATGCACCCGAACGCACGAACGCCGGAGGAGCCGTCCAGGCTCCTCCGGCGTTCAGTTCGGGCGTTTCTAGGCGCGCCGCCTGCGCAGCACCATCAGCACGGCCGCACCGGCGCCCACGAGCGCGGCACCCAAGCCGAGCAGCCAGGCCGACCCGAACCCGGTCGACGCCAGCTCTCCCGAACCGCCCGGCGCGTTCGGCGAGGTGGTCACCGTCGTGGCCGGGGTGGTCGCCGAGGACGAGGCCGGCGACGTCACGGTGCTCGTCGGCGGCTGCTCCTTCGTCGGAGGCTCTTCCTTGGTCGGCGGCTGCTCACCGGCCGGCTCACCGCACGCGAACCAGTGGCTGATGTCCGCGGGCTTGTCGTTGGGGTTGAGCGGCGAGTGCAGGTCCGTCCAGCCGTCCGTCAAGGCGCTCGCGAGGTAGACGTTGTACGCGTCCCCGCCCTTGACCACGACAGCGGTGATGCCCGTGTGGTCGAGCACGTCGATGTAGACCTTGTCCGCCTCGACCTTGATGTCGGCCGGCGCGATGGTCTTGCCGGGCAGCCCGGCGCCTTCGCACGTGGTGACGTTGTTGCCGTGCGGGGTGGCGTGCGCGGTGGCACGGGGGTCACCGGACTTCAGATCACCGCCGGCATGGGCGGTGCCGCTGAGCGCGACCAGGGCGAACGACGCCGCGGCAAGGGCAGCGAGCGGTCTGGGCAGGGCCATCAGTTCTCCAGGGGGATCGGCGGGTTGCCGAGATCTAAGACCATCGACGTCCCCCTAACGGGTGAAGCAACGGTCTCAGGTACGCCCTGTGGCCCAGTTGTTATGCCGCCGTGAAGTGGTGTGCCAAACGACCGAACGCCGAAGGGCCGGCGAGGCCGGCCCTTCGGCGAAAGTCAACAGGAGGTCAGTCGTTCTGCTCGACCTCGGCCGGACGCAGATAGACGGTGGCGCCGCCCGTGGGCATGTGCCGGAAGAAATCAACCTGGCTCACGGGCTGTCCAACCACTGGACCCACACCACTCGGAAGCTGCGGGGTGCGCCCGCCCGGCGTCGGGAGCGTCAGGGGCGAACGAACTGGCTGGTTCGGGGTCACGTCATCGGATCTTTCTATCTGGGTCATTACTCATTTGGGGTGAAAAACCTTTTGGACCCGACGACGAGAGAAGCTCGCTGGAGTGATTCGAACACGACGAAGAGACGCCGGGTCGCGGCGTCTTCCGTTGCACCCCACTCGCCCATCGCTTCGGCCAGCATTGCGGCCGGTTCTATCGTCTCTCTTTCACCTCGAAGCCGGGCGATGACCCAGCTCGAGTCCGCGTCGAGCCAAAAGATGTCGAGCGGACTGGCCGCCTTCGCCACAACTGCTCGCCCCGACGCCGCGCGGGCATGCCTCACGCCGCTCGCGAGCTGGAAGTGACCGTCTACCACAGATACGTCGGCGAGTCTCGCACCGTTCATCTCGGTCGGCATTTCGTCGGCGTCACCTGGCGAAACACCGAGCAGCGCGCGCAACAACCAGCGTGCGTCGGAGCGGAGGTCGTCCTCGTGGGCGACGAGCCAACGGCCTATCTCGGCCGCCCGGTCCTGCGCCTTCGGCAGCAATGAGACCGGGCTGAGCTCCTGGGATCCGCACCCGCGGAAGAAATGAGCGAGGGCCGTGTAGGCGTGCCAGGCGGCGAAGGTCTGCTCGAGCGGCCACCGGGCCTTCGACCAGGAGTTGACGAAGTGCTCGGCCTGCTCCGCCCTGGCACCGTCGAGGAACTCCCGGGTGACGGCGAAGTCGAAGAACTTGAGATGCGAGCACTCGTGGACCAGTGCCTCGACGATTTCGATGGCCGTTGACGGCTCGTCGATCAGCACCAGGCCGGGCATGTACCGCGTCGAGGCGGACACGACTCCACCGGAAGTCTCCGCTTTCAGCACGGCGAAGAGGTCGAGATGCGTCAGGAGGTCGTCGGACATCTCCGGCGCCAGCCGCCGGAACAGCCGCACCGCCTCGCCGACGAGGGCCAGCGCCGCGCTGAACCGCTCACCGTCCGCCTCGGTCAGCACCTGCGGCCGCGTTCCCGGCGGCGTGATGATCCGCAACGGCGTGACGAGCTTGCGGGAGGCCTGCGGATCGGACACGACGTCGACGCCCGCAGCGTCGCGCACCTCGATGCGCGCTGCCTCGAACAGCGTCTCCGCGGTCAGGTCGTCGTGGCCTGCCAGCGCGCGGCCCAGCTCGTACCGGACGGCGGGGTGATCCAGCAGCTTGTCCGACAACCTCACGCCGGGCAGGAAGATCTCGCCGGCGAGCCGGTAGAGCGTCCGACGCTCGTCAACCAGCACACCGGCAGGCGCGATGGCCGCATGCATGGCATGCGTGCTCGCGACAGTCGGCACGGCCGAACCAATCACCAACACAACCCTTGAATCGCGTCTGCGACGCCCAATGAGTTGAGGGCACCACCGACGTACCGGTGCTGCCCTGCTGGCGCGTGAGCGTAGCGGTACAGAGCGTATCTGTGACAGCCGCCACCCATTAGAAAGACCGATGCCCGCGCCACCTGGGGATTCCAGGCGGCGCGGGCATCTGTCCCCCTCCCCCGGCATCAGCTCAGCATGATGCTTGTGACGTTCACGAAGCCGACAACGGCAAGCGCGACGATGGAGACGGCGAGCATCGTCAACACGGTTCGCCAGCCGATCGCGCTGACGGCGACGGCGACGGCGGCTGCGATTCCGAGTGCACTCCCTGCGGACATCTCGTTACCTCCCGACTGAGCGAGCACGTGCTCCTGGGTGTGGGCGGTCCCAGGCGTCTCGCCTGAGAAAATCGTCCCGCGTTGTAGGTTGTCTGTCAACGGTCGCCAGGTTGCCAGACAAGTTGCAACCAGACGGCAACAGGCCTAAGCTGAACCAATGCCAGTCGACGACGCACATCTCGGCGAGAGCTGGGCGCTCTCGCCCGATTCGCGACGTCCTCTGCCGGAGCTGATCGAGCAGAAGCTCCGCGAGCAGATCATCGGAGGCACCCTCAAGGCGGGCGACCGCCTCCCCACCGAGCCGGAACTCGCACGCAAACTGGATGTCGCGAGAAGCTCGTTGCGTACAGCCCTGCAGCGACTGCAGCTCCAGGGCATCGTCGAAGTGCGCCGCGGGCTGGGCTGGTACGTGCGCCGCACCGACCTCACGGCCGTCGAGGAGCACCTGGAGGGCAGGCTCGCCGCCCGCCAGTTCTCCGATACCGACCTCCTCGAGGTGCGGATCGCGCTGGAGACCACGGCCGCGAGCCTCGCCGCGGTCCGCGCGGGCGACGGCGAGCTGGACGAGCTCGCCAAGCTCAACCACCGCTACCAGCGCGCGCCCGTCGAGGACATGCGGGAGGTGATCGAGTCGGACGAGGAGTTCCACTCGGCGCTGATCGCCGCGAGCCACAACGAGCTGCTCGTGCAGATGTACCAGTCACTGGTGCCCGGCCTGCAGGACTGCAAGCGCCACGCTCATCCGTCGCGCGAGGTCCACAACAGGTCCGCGAACGAGCACGAGCAGGTCATCTGGTTCCTGAAGCGTCGCGACGAGGTCGGTGCCAAGAGCGCGATGACCACGCACCTGCTCGGCCTGTACAACGACCTGAACACAGACGACATCGCGACGCGAGCCACGATGAGCACCTACGTGGGAATCCACGACGAGCCGATGTGGAACCGGCCTCGCTGAAGGCGCTCTTCCTCGATCCGCTTTCGCCTTGGTCGCATGCCGGCGCGGTTGTCGGACAAGGCACGTCGCTGGTACGGCATCGACCGAACGGGTCTGGCGCCGATCCGTCATCACTCCCACCATGTATGGACAAGCCGGTGGAACGAGGGGGCGGCGACGAGGTGGTGACGGCACAGCCGCGCGGGCGCAAGCACAGGCGGGCGGTGGTCGTCGCCGTCTGCCTGCTCGTCCTCGCGGCGGCCGATCTCGTCGCCGTACTGCTGTGGCAGCCCGCCTCCCCCGCGGACGAACTGCTGCACCAGGTGCTTCTGGTGGCGTGGCCGGTGCCGGCGTTCGTGGGGCTGCTGATCCTCGCGTACGAGTTGTTCCTGCACCACCGGCTCGTCGCGGAGCTCAGCCGGATCGCGAGCCCCAGCATCATGGAGCACCTGTTGCCCAGCGAGGTGCTGAAGGCGTTCCTGTCCTCCATCTACGGCGCGAACGAGGCGAACCACGACATCGTGTCCGGCCTGCTCGGCGGCGAGGGGGTGCGCCCGAACGGCGGTGACCTCACGATCAGCACGAACACGACCATCAAGATCGAGCTGGAGGGCATCGACGCCAAGGCCTACCACCTGATCATCACGCAGAGCTACCAGTTCCGTCACCAGGTGCCGGTGGACAGGTTCGTCATCTTCGCCACCAGCAGCGTTCTGCTGCGTGACACGATCAACGCCGCGTGCCGGTACCCGTTGTTCGAGCTCTTCTTCATCCCGGACCAGTCGCTGTTCCTCGACTCGGTCGACGACCTGCAGAACGCGACCAAGATCGCGATCGACTACCTCGACCACGACGGCATGCGCCGGTCCGCGGAGCCGAGCCAGATTCCCCCGGTCGAGGTGCGGTTCGACCAGTGGTCGAACTACCTGACGTTCTTCCGCGAGGCGATGGGGCCGTTGCCGAAGCTGAGCCCGCACGACCACCTCGGCGACCTGCGCATCTTCGAGTGCGACCTCAGCGGCATCGCCGACGACCACGTGGTGCGCGCGATCTGCGGCCTGACCATCAACGCCCGCATGCTCCAGGGCACCGACGACGGTTTCTGCTACTGGCAGGCGCCTTATCCGTCCTATGTGGAGCGGATCAGCTTCGACGCGACCCGGCTCGCGGTCGAGCGCGTGCCGGAGCAGGAGTTCACCGTCATGCCGTTCACGTTCCGCTCCAACACCCTGCCCGCGCAGTGGCTGAGCGCCGAGGACCTCGAAGACCTCTTCGTGCGCTCGTGGGTGCTGCCGGGCCACGGTGTCGCGCTCCTGTGGCGCGAAATGCGCAACTGACCCCGGCGGCCGGGCTCAGTCGTCGGACGGAGCGAAGACGGTGCCGCCGGTCGGCGCACTGCGGAACCAGTCGACTCTGCTCACGGGCTCCCTCGCGGGGAGGCGCTGCTCCGGCACAGACGGAACACCCGGCACGGGCACGTTCGGACCGTGTTCAGGACTCATCGCAGTCTCCTTCCTACAGAGGCGGCACTTCGAGAGTAAACGCGCGCTAACGTCACGGGCGCCTGCCGAGCGGGTGAGCGTGGTGCTGCAAGCGAGCGCAAGAACTTGCGTACACTTGCGCCATGACGCAACGGAGGCTGGCCGAGGTCGCGGCCAAGGTCGGGGTCAGCGAGGCCACCGTCAGCCGGGTGCTGAACGGCAAGCCGGGCGTCTCGGACGCCACGCGCAGCGCCGTCCTCACCGCGCTCGACGTGCTGGGTTACGAGAGGCCGACGCAGCTCAGGGGCGAACGGGCGAGGCTCGTCGGCCTGGTGCTCCCGGAGCTGCAGAACCCGATCTTCCCCGCGTTCGCCGATGTGGTCGGCAACGCGCTCGCGCAACGCGGCTTCACCCCCGTCCTGTGCACCAGGACCGCGGGCGGAGTGACGGAGGCCGAGTACCTGGAGCTGCTGCTCGAGCAGCACGTCTCCGGGATCGTGTTCGCCGGCGGCCTGTACGCGCAGAAGGACGCGAGCCACGGCCACTACCAGCAGATGATGAGCAGGAAACTGCCCGCGGTGCTGGTCAACGCCGCCATAGACGACCTGGCGTTCCCGCGGGTGTCGTGTGATGACGCGGTGGCGGTCGAGCAGGCGTACGGGCACCTGCTGTCCCTGGGGCACCGCAGGATCGGCGCCGTTCTCGGGCCGCCGGACCACGTGCCGAGCATCAGGAAGCTCGAGGCCATCACCAAGCAGGGCGGTGCCGACGTCGAGCACGCCATGTTCAGCCTCGAAGGCGGCCAGGCGGCGGCGACCAAGCTCGTGCAACGCGGCGTCACGGCGATCATCTGCGCGAGCGACCCGCTGGCACTCGGAGCAATCCGGGCCGTCAGGCGAGCCGGGCTCGACGTGCCCAAGGACATCTCGATCATCGGGTACGACGACTCCGCGTTCATGACCTGCACCGATCCGCCCCTCACCACGGTCCGCCAGCCGATCGAGGCCATGGGCAGGGCGGCCGTCGAACTGCTCGCCAACCAGATCTCCGGCAACGCGGTCGCGCCGGACGAGCTCCTCTTCGAGCCCGAACTGGTGGTGAGGGCTTCCAGCGCACCGGTCAGGTAGCTCAGTCAGCTTCTTGCGAGTTTTCGTCTAGATATTGCGTTCAGATGTAACGACGACTTATGGTCGCCGTCACATCGACGCGCTCGCGAGAAGGGCGGCCCCACCATGAAGAAGTCCGCTGCCGTGCTGCTGGGCTGTGTCCTGGTCGCTGGCTGTGGGAGCGGTTCCACGACCGAGCCCGGCGGCAAGGTCCAGATCAACATCAACGGCCAGCCGCCGCAGACCCAGGCGTTCGACCGCAAGGTCTTCGACGAGGACGTGGCGGAGTTCGAGAAGGCGAACCCGGATATCGACCTCGTGCCGCACGAGGGGTTCATGGACCCGAAGACGTTCAGCGCCAAGCTCGCCGGCGGGCAGCTGGAGGACGTCTTCTACGTCTACTTCACCGATCCCGCGGCGCTCATCCAGCGCAGGCAGGCCGCCGACCTGACGGACTACGTCAAGGACGTCCCCCACTACGGCGACCTCAAGCAGGAGCTCAAAGACGTCTTCACGGCCGACGGCAAGGTCTACGGGCTGCCCACCGCCAACTACACGATGGGCCTGCTCTACAGCCGCACCAACTTCACCAAGGCCGGCCTGAACCCGGACCAGCCGCCGAAGACCTGGGACGAGGTCCGCACCGCGGCCAAGAAGCTCAAGGACGCCGGTGTCACGGGTTTCGCCGAGTACAGCAAGAGCAACCAGGGCGGCTGGCACTTCACCACGTGGATGAAGTCCGTCGGCGGTGACATCGCGAAGAAGGACGGCGACACCTACAAGGCCGACTTCAACAACGACAAGGGCCGCGAAGTCCTGCGCCGCCTCAAGGAGATGCGCTGGGACGACAACTCCATGGGCGAGAAGCAGCTCCTGGAGATCGGCGACGTGCAGAACATGATGGGCGCGGGCCAGCTCGGCATGTACCTCGCCGCACCTGACAACGTCGCCACGATCGTCAACCAGTTCAAGGGCAAGTACGACGACTACGGCCTCGCGGCGATCCCGGAACAGAAGGGCACTCTGCTCGGCGGCGAGGGTTACATGATCAACCCCAAGGCCACGCCGGAGAAGGTCAAGGCCGGCCTGAAGTGGGTTCAGTGGAAGTACCTGAACCCGGACCGCCTCGAGACGAACCTGCAGAAGTACAAGGACCGCGGCCAGCCCGTCGGCCTGCCGATCCCGCCGATCGCCGACATCTGGACCGGTGAGCCGCGCCAGAAGCAGGAAGAGCTCAAGGGCAAGTTCGCCACGATGCCGGTCAAGAACTTCCAGGCCTATGTGGACGGTTCGGAGCAGACCAAGGGCTCGCTCGAACCGCCGCAGGCGCAACAGGTCTACGCGATCCTCGACTCCGTTGTGCAAGCCACTCTCACCAACAAGGACGCCGACCACGCCGCGTTGCTCAAGGACGCGGAGACCAAGGTCAACGCCGTTCTGGCGCAGGTGAAGTAAGTGCGGCGCCACGTCACCGCGTACGGCTTCCTCAGCCTCGCGCTGATCGTCTTCGCGATCTTCTCCTGGTGGCCCATCGTGCGCGGGGTTGTCCTGAGCTTCCAGCAGGTCAACTTCGTCACGAGCCCCGACTGGGTGGGCTGGGAGAACTTCGAGCGGCTCTTCGCGGACCCGCTGTTCGCGGTGGCGTGGCGCAACACCCTGTACTTCACGGTCCTCGCTCTGATCATCGGCTTCGGCGTCCCGTTCCTCACCGCCGTGGTGCTCAACGAACTCAGGCACGCCAAGGGTTACTTCCGCCTGCTGGTCTACCTGCCGGTCATGCTGCCACCGGTCGTCACGGCCCTGCTGTGGAAGTGGTTCTACGACCCGGGGCCCGGCCTGTTCAACTCGGTCCTGAGAGGACTCGGGCTGCCCACGAGCCAATGGCTCGACTCCAGCAGCACCAGCATGATCAGCCTGGTTCTCGTCATCACCTGGGCGAACATGGGCTCCGCGACACTGATCTACCTGGCCGCACTGCAGACCATCCCAGGTGAGCTGTACGAGGCCGCGGACCTGGACGGCGCCGGAGTGTTCAAGAAGGTCTGGCACGTCACGATCCCGCAGACCAAGTTCGTGATCCTGATGCTCCTGCTCCTCCAGGTCGTCGCGACCATGCAGATCTTCACCGAGCCGTTCGTCATGACCGGCGGCGGCCCGGAGGAGTCCACCGTCACCTTGCTGCTCCTGCTCTACCGCTACGCCTTCTACTACAACGACTTCGGCACCGCGAGCGCGCTGAGCCTGATCCTCTTCATGGTGCTGGCCGTCTTCTCCTTCCTCTACCTGAAGATCACCAGGAAGGCGGACGCATGAGGACCCTCACCAGAGGAACCGGCCCCGCGTACTGGATCGTCCTCACCGGCGTGCTCGTCCTGTTCACGGCAGCGTTCCTGCTCCCGCTGATCTGGGTGCTGGTCGGCGCGTTCAAGCCACCGGCCGAACTCGCCCAGCAACCCCCGACGATCCTGCCGGAGACGTGGGAACCGGGCGCGTACGTCAACGCCTGGAACTACATGGACCTCGGCCGGTTCTTCCTCAACACCTTCGTCGTCGCGATCGGCGCGTGGGCGGTGCAGATGGCCGTGATCGTCCCGGCGGCCTACGCGTTGTCCAAGCTGCGGCCGATCTTCGGCAACGTGATCATGGGCCTGATGCTGGCCACGCTGATGCTGCCCGCCACCGCGCTGCTGGTCCCGGTCTACCTCACGCTCACCGACCTCGACCTGCTCAACAACCCGGCGGGCATCTGGTTCCCGGCCGCGGCCAACGCGCTGAACGTCTACCTGCTGAAGCGCTTCTTCGACCAGATCCCCGAAGAGCTGTTGGAAGCGGCCAGGATCGACGGCGCGAACACGTGGACGACCCTGATCCGGATCGTCCTGCCGATCTCGCGGCCCATCCTCGCCGTCGTCTCGATCTTCGCGGTCGTCGCGGCCTGGAAGGACTTCATCTGGCCGCTGCTCGTGTTCCCCGACCCGGCGAAGCAGACGCTCAGCGTCGCGCTCCAACGCTTCGCCCCCGACACCCCGATCAACCTCCTGCTCGCGGGCCTCGTGCTCGCGAGCCTGCCGATGGTCGCGCTGTTCCTGGCGTTCCAGCGGCACATCCTCGCGGGGCTCACCGCGGGCGGCGTAAAAGGCTGAAAGGACCACAGATGAGTTGGTGGCGCAACGCATCCATCTACCAGGTCTATCTCCGGAGCTTCGCGGACGGCAACGGTGACGGCATCGGCGACCTGGCCGGCCTCCGCGCCAAGCTCCAGCACATCGCGAGCCTCGGCTTCGACGCGATCTGGCTCAACCCCTGGTATCCGAGCCCTCTGGCCGACGGCGGCTACGACGTGGCGGACTACCGCGACATCGAGCCGGTCTTCGGATCTCTTGCCGACGCGGAGAAACTCATCGCCGACGCGCACGGCCTCGGCATCCGGATCATCATCGACCTCGTCCCGAACCACTGCAGCGACCAGCACCCGTGGTTCAAGGACGGCCTGTGGGATCGCTTCCACATCCGGGACACCGAGGACCTCCCGAACGACTGGAAGTCGCGGTTCGGCGGCCCGGCGTGGAGCAAACTGCCGGACGGCCGCTGGTACCTGCACCTCTACGCCGCCGAACAGCCGGACTTCAACTGGGAGAACCAGGCCGTCGAGGACGAGTTCGAGGACATCCTGCGGTTCTGGCTCGACCGCGGCGTCG
>JAVXWK010000750.1:0-3924 GCA_032230575.1 Pseudonocardiales bacterium
GCGATCGTGACGCCCATCGACCAGCCGATGACGACGCACCGTTCGATGCCCGCGTCGTCCATTACCGCGATCGCGTCCGACACGTGTCGTCCAGCGAGATGTTGCGCTCGTCGACGGGCCTGTCCGAGCCCATCGTGCCGCGCATGTACCAGCTGAGCAGGCCACCTCGGTCAGTGAGCGAGGGCCACGGCTCGGGGCCGGAGCCCACGCCCGGGCACATCAACACAGGCGTGCCCTCACCTGGCACCTGCCACGTCCGGATCTTCGTGCCGTCCCACGCGATGATGTCGTGCTCCCGCATGGCATACATTCTGACGTACGTTTGGTTCGTGACGCTCACCGTGCTCGTGCCAGATGATTTCGGAGTTCAGGCGCTGTCTCAGGTGGACGGTGTCCGGCCGGTTCGATACACGCCGGGGCAGCCGTTGCCGTCCGACGGGTTGGACGCCGAGGTCCTGGTGCCCAAGTTTCTCGCCGGCACCGACCCGCGCGACGTGTTCGCGCAGCTGCCGAACCTCAAGCTCGTGCAGCTGCTGAGCGCGGGCGCGGAGAACTTCGTCGGCAAGATCCCCGACGGTGTGCTGCTCTCCACCTGCCGCGGGGCCCACGGCGGCAGCACCGCGGAGTGGGCGATCGGTGCTCTCCTTGCCATTTACCGAGAGTTCCTCGTTTTCGAGCGGGCTCGGGCCGACGGCCGCTGGGACTACCACCTGACGGACACCTTGCAGGACAAGAAGGTTCTGATCGTCGGCGCCGGCGACCTCGGCGAGCAGCTGCAGCGCCGTCTCGACCCGTTCAACGCCTCGTCGGTGCTCGTCGGCCGCACCGCCCGCGACGGCATCCACGGCGTCGACGAACTGCCGTCGCTGCTGCCGGAGTTCGACGCCGTGGTGATCTTCACGCCGATGACCGAGGAGACGCGGCACCTCGTCGACGCCAAGTTCCTGGCCGCGATGAAGGACAACGCGATCCTGGTCAACGGCGCTCGCGGCCCTGTCGTGGACACGGATGCATTGCTCGCGGAACTGAATTCCGGGCGACTGCGCGCGGCCCTCGACGTGACCGATCCCGAACCACTGCCCGAGGATCATCCACTGTGGACCGCGCCGGGCCTGCTGCTGACCCCGCACGTGGCCGGATCCTGCACGGGACATGCACATCGCGCATACGCCGTCGTCGCCTCGGAGATCGCTCGCTACGTTGCGGGGGAACGTCCGCGCAACCTGGTGAACGGCGCTTACTAGGGAGCCCCTAGTCCATCTGGGTGAACCTAAGCTGCCGTTCGGATCTCGCGCGCCCGTTTCGAGCCCCCTAGCGTGCGGGCGTGGCTACTCACGACAAAGGCTCGAAGACATCGAGCGCTTTCTCCGACGACTCGTTCTATTCGAGCAGCGGAGGGGGAGTGCACCACTTCGACGACAGCACGGCCAGAGTCGACGGAGGCGCTGCATCGCCGTACGACTCCACGACGAAGGCGTTCGACACCACTGGCTACACCCCGCTGGACAAGTCCACTGTGGACAACCCGGCGTTCGCGGACGACGACTCGTTCGACGACGAGCGCAAGAAGTTCGGCTGGACCGCCGGCCCCGACCTCGGCCTGCTCGGGATGCGTGCCGTGCTGGGCGGCATCTTCGTGCTGCACGGCCTGCAGAAGGTCTTCGGTCTCTTCGGCGGTCCCGGCATCAACGGCTTCGCGAAGTCGCTCGAGTCGATGGGCTACCGCGAGTCGGTCGTCCTCGCCTGGGTCACCGGCGTCACGGAGCTCGCGGGCGGCAGCCTGATCGTGCTGGGTCTGTTCACGCCGCTGGCCGCCGCCGGGCTGCTGGCCGTGATGACGAACGTCATCGCGCTGAAGTACAAGGGCGGTTTCTTCGGCCCCAACGGCGTGGAGCTGGAACTGGCACTCGCGGGCATGGCGTTCGCGGCGCTGTTCGCCGGACCAGGCCGGGCCGCGCTGGACTACAACCGCAGCTGGTTCCGCCACCCCGTGGCGGCCGGGTTCATCGCGCTCCTGCTCGGAGCCGGTGGCGCGGCGGTGACGTTCTTCGTGTTCCGGTAAGAACACCCCTGTGCGGAAGAACCTGACGGGAGCGCTGCTCCAGCTCGCCCTGCTGGTGATCGGGATTCCGGTCGTCTACCTGGTGGCGGTCCCGTTCGGCCTCACCGCGAAGTCCCTGCTACCGCCGTTCGGCCTGCTCGCGGGCCTCATCGTCAGCGGCGTCATGGTCAAGAAGACGAATCAGCCCGTCAGCGGTCCGCTGACGGGCTGGCTCGTTCTTCTGGCTTGTCTGGCGCTTTCGCTCAGTCTTTAACGGTTCGGGTCGCGCACCGCACCGGTCGACGCGTCCGTCGCCATCCGCGCGTACGCCCGCAGCGCAGCCGTGACCGGACGAATACGGTCCACCGGCTGCCACGGCCGCTCGGAAGCTTCCATCTTGGCGCGCCGCTCAGCCAGCACGTCGGCGTCCACCAGCAGCTCCAACCGCCGCTCGTGCACGTCGATCAGGATCCGGTCACCGTTCTCGACCAGGCCGATCGTGCCGCCGCCCGCCGCCTCCGGCGAGATGTGACCGATCGAGAGGCCCGACGAACCGCCGGAGAACCGGCCATCCGTGATCAGCGCGCACTTCTTGCCGAGGCCGGAACCCTTCAGGAACGCCGTGGGGTGCAGCATCTCCTGCATGCCGGGGCCACCGGACGGGCCCTCGTAGCGCACCACGAGCACCTCGCCCGCCTGGATCTCCTTGTTCAGGATCGCCGAGACGGCCTGCTCCTGGGACTCGACGACGCGCGCCGGGCCCTCGAAGTGCCACAGCTCCTCGTCGATGCCCGCGGCCTTGATGATCGCGCCGCGCTCGGCGAGGTTGCCGCGCAGCACGGCCAGGCCGCCGTCACGGGTGTAGGCGTGCTCGTCGTCGCGGATGCAGCCGCCGGCCGCGTCGGTGTCCAAAGAGGACCAGCGGTTCGACGTCGAGAACGCCTCCGTCGTGCGCACACCACCGGGAGCCGCGTGGAACAGCTCGATTGCCTCAGGAGAAGGCGAAGCAGCGCGGATGTCCCACTTGCCGAGCCACTCGGCCATCGTCGGCGTGTGCACCGACGTCACGTCGTCGTTCAGCAGCCCGGCGCGGTAGAGCTCGCCCAGCAGCGCGGGGATTCCGCCGGCCCGGTGCACGTCCTCCATGTGGTAGTCGGAGTTCGGCGACACCTTCGAGAGGCACGGCACGCGGCGCGACAGGTCGTCGATGTCCTGCAGCGTGAAGTCGATCTCGCCCTCCTGCGCGGCGGCGAGGATGTGCAGCACGGTGTTCGTCGAGCCGCCCATGGCCATGTCGAGCGCCATCGCGTTCTCGAACGCCTTGCGGTTCGCGATCGACCGCGGCAGTGCCGACTCGTCGTCCTCGCCGTACCAGCGACGGCACAGCTCGACGACCACGCGACCGGCCTCGGAGAACAGCTCACGGCGGGCGGCGTGGGTGGCCAGGGTGGACCCGTTGCCCGGCAACGACAAGCCCAGCGCTTCCGTCAGGCAGTTCATCGAGTTCGCGGTGAACATGCCGGAACAGGAACCGCACGTCGGGCACGCGGACCGCTCGACCTCGGAGAGCCCGTCCTCGCTCACGGCGGGGGACGCCGAGGCGGAGATCGCGGTGATCAGGTCGGTCGGCGCGACGGCGACACCCTCGACGACGACGGCCTTACCGGCCTCCATCGGGCCGCCGGACACGAACACGACAGGGATGTTGAGCCGCATCGCCGCGTTCAGCATGCCGGGTGTGATCTTGTCGCAGTTCGAGATGCAGACGATCGCGTCGGCCTGGTGCGCGTTGACCATGTACTCGACGGAGTCGGCGATGATCTCGCGGCTGGGCAGCGAGTAGAGCATCCCGCTGTGGCCCATGGCGATGCCGTCGTCGACCG
>JAVXWK010001103.1:0-12143 GCA_032230575.1 Pseudonocardiales bacterium
CCGGTGTGGCCAGACCAGGGTGTTCGGCCTCCAGTGCCTCCAGCGCCTTGAGCAGATCGTCGAACTCACCGTCGGTGACGATCGGGTCGTCCAGCACGTAGTAGCGGAACTGGTGCGAGCGCACTTCTTCCGCGAGCACGGCATGCCGCTCGCGCACCGGGGCGGGGACGTCTTCAAGGCTCTCGCTGGTCACGCCCGACAGCGTAGTAACGAGGTGGCCGGCGGGCGCGAGAACACGGTGTGATGCGCGGTGTCGGGTACTCGCTGTTCTCCCTCGTGACCGGTTCGGTGCTGGTGTGGCTCGACTGGCACGCCGGCTCCGCGAACCCCGCCGCGCCCGTGAACCGCGCGGCCATGATCGTCACGGTGCTCGTGCTGACGGTGCTGCCGTGGGTGCTGGGACCGGTGGCGCCCAACCGCACGGCCCGGACCGTCCGCGTCGCCGGGTACGTCTCGATCTACGCGCTGCTCGGTGCGCTCACGGGGTTGTCGCGGTACGCGGGCAGCCGGTTCGACCACTTCACGGCGTTCGACCAGGCCAACTGGGAAGCCGACATGCGCAGCGGCGCCGTGGTCGGCGGGGTGCTGCTGGTCCTGCTGATCGGCGGGTACGCCGTGGCGGTGCTGACCCTGACGTCGCAGCGGATGGCCGTCGAGCCGAGGACGTTGGCGATCGGAACCGGATGCGGCGTCGCACTGGCGTTGGCCGTGTACGCGTTCATGCCGGTCGGCAACGTCTCACACGCGTTCGTGCTGGCCTTCCTACCACCCGCCGCGCTGCTGGCGGCCGGTGTCCTGGCACGCCAGGGCGTCATCGCCGGGCTGTGCGCGGGCGGTGCCGCGGCGCTGGTGCTCGCCACGCTGACCATCGCCACGATGGTGCTGCTGCCGGGTCAGGTCGACCTGGAGTGGGCGAACCCCGACCCGTCCGCGCCCCACGGCACGTTGTTCGAACTGCAGATGAGCGTGGGCGACGCGGCCATCAGGTATCAGCTCGGGCTGTTGCTGGGGCCCCTGGCCGGAGTGGCGTGCGGGTTCCTCGGCAGCTCGTTCACGCGTCCCCGGCGAGCGTTCGGACGAGCGAACGAAGCTCCAGCAGGCTGATCGTGCCCTCCGGTTCCAGCTGCGCGGTCTCCACGCGCCGCAACCGCTCCCCCGCCAGCCGCTCGCCGAGAGTGACGTCGAGCGGCAGGAACGTCATCGTCTGCCGCTGCTGCTCACTCAGCTCCGCCAGCGCCGGGTGGTAGACCGCGACGTCCACGACGTCACCGTCCACCTGGGCCACCACGCGGTAGTCGCCGAGCCGCATCTTGACCTGGCCGAGGTTCACGACCACCTCGGTCGGGTCCGGCACCGGCGGCACCGAGTCGTGGAACTCCCACACCATGTCCGTCGGCGGCGCGTTCTGGATCCACGCGTCGGTGTAGGGCCGCAGCCGCGGGTCCTCCTGGCCGGTGACCACCAGCGCGTACATGGCCATGTGGCCCTGTTCGAGCGAGAACATCAGGTCCGGGTGCAGGCTTTTGACCAGTGCGTCGAGCTCGTCCTCGACCCGGTGCGGCTCACCGTCGCCGAGCGCCGCGCTCACCACCGGGACCAGCTCGAACCACCGCTCCCAGAAGCGCCGGGCGGCTTCCTCGGCGTTCGGCACATGCGTGGGAGCTACGTCTTCGGCGTCACGGCGGCGGAACCACTTCATTCGCTCAAGCGTAGAGCTTGCGTCCGTCCGCCAGCATGTCAACGAACTGAGCGATCCTTCGCTGCCTCGTCTCGGCCCTCTTCGCGTCGTGGATGCGCAACAGGATCGCGTACCGGTTCTGGCTGTTCAGGGCCTCGAACGCCGCCTTGGCTTTCTCGTTGGCGTTGAGCGCCTCGATGAGATCCTGCGGCACCTCGATCGTCGCCGGGCCCGCGTAGGCCGCCTCCCAGCGTCCGTCGGCTTTGGCCTTCTCGATCTCACTGAGGCCCGCCGGCAGCATCCTGCCCTGAGCGATCAGCTCCTCAACCTTGGCGCAGTTGCGCTTGGACCACTTGCTGCGCGCCTTCCTCGGCGTCCACCGCTGCGAGTAGTAGGTCTCGTCGATCGACCGCACGAGCCCGTCGATCCACCCGTGGCACAGCGCGACGTCCAGCGCCTCGTCGTAGGTGATCGTCTTGAGCCCCGAGCCCTTCTTGGCGTACTTCATCCACAGCTCGGTCTCCTGCGCGCCGTGCTCGTGCAGCCACGCGTCGAACTCGGCCGGACCCTCGAAGACGATCAACGCACCCTCCTCAGGCAGAGCGTCATGTCCTCATAGGGAACACCGAGTTCGGCCTCCGCGGGACAACTTTCTTCCGCCACACCGACCACCTGCACGTTCACCCGCGGCGCCGCACAGTCGAACTTGGACACGACAGTGCGTTGGATGTCCTCGGTGTCCAGCTCGAAGCAGTCGCCCCGCTCGGCGTTGGGCAGCAGGCACAGCGCCGCGTTGTTCCTGGTGTCGCGCAACACCTTGTAGTCGCCACGCGGACACTCGCCGCTGGTGCTGGTCAGGACCGTGCCGACCTTGAGCGCCGCCCGCTCGCCCTTGCAGTCGATGACCGTGAGGCCCAGGTCGTCCTCGCCGGGCCCGGTGAACCTGACACAGCTGCCCTTCTCGGCCTTCGAGTAGTCCGTGAGGAACAGGGACTCCGCTGTCTTCTGCGCCGGTTCGTCCGTGTCCGTTGTCAGCCACCACACGACGCCGTAGGCCAGCACGGCGAGTACGCACACCATCACGGTCTGTCTCACAACCACGCGGCGGATTATGGCGTCGAAATCTCGGTGGCGCGCGGCGGCTTGGTTGGCCACAGTGCGGTCTCATGCTGATCCGCCGGGAAACGCCCGCAGACGTCGACGCCATCCGCGCCGTCACGAATCTCGCGTTCAAGAACGGGCCTGAGGCTCCGCTGATCGACTGGTTGAGGGAGGACGAGGGCTGGATCCCGTCGTTGTCGCTGGTGGAGGACAGCGTGCTCGGGCACGTGGTGTGCACACGCGGATACGTCGGTGACGTGCCCGTGCTGGGGCTCGGGCCTATCGCGGTGCACCCGGACCATCAGCGGGCGGGCGTTGGCTCGGCGTTGATGCACGCGGTTCTGGGGGCTGCGGAGGCTCAGGGCGAGCAGGCGGTCATCCTGTTGGGCGACCCCGGGTACTACTCGCGGTTCGGCTTCCGGTTGGCCGCGGAGTTCGGGATCACGCCGCCGGTTCCTTCGTGGGCGCCGCACTTCCAGGCTCGGTTGTTCGGCCCGGTTCCTGGTGGGGCGTTCCGGTACGCGGAGCCGTTCAACCGACTTTGAGCACTGTTCCGTCGGCCTTGCGCGCGTACACCGTGCCGTCCGGTTGGGCGGACACGGTGTCGACGTAACGGCTGTCGCTCAACAGTTCCCACGTTGTCGTCAGGCGGTGTGGGCGGCCGTCGAACAACGCGTAGAGACCGACCGTCCCATCAGGACGAAGCACGGCTTCCGGCGAGCTGTCCAGGCCGGTCGCGACCTCACGCCACGTACCAGCCTCGTTCACCACGAGCGCGCCGCCGGACCGCACGTACACCGCGACCGACCCGTCCGGGCGCGCGTTCGCGGACGGCTTGCCGACGGCGAACCCCGGCGGGCTCAGCGGGATCGATCCCGATTGGCCGGCCCCCTGGGGGGAACTACCCCCCATCCCAATCATCGCAGCAGGGTCTGACAATTTCGCGACGCTGCCGTCGGCCAGCACGGCGTAGAGGGCGACCGTCCCATCTGGACGAAGAACGGCCTCGGGATCACCCGCCACACCCGCGGCCACCTGACGCCAAGCACCGTCGGACAACGCCATGACCTCGCCGCGCACGGTCCGGGCGAACACGAACCGACCGGCCACCGACGGACGTCCGACGAAGTCACGGGACGTGCTCAACCGCACGCCATCACCCCAGACATCGTGGACGGCCCCGCCCACGACCTCGGGCCCACCCTGCCACGCCTGCCGCAGCATCGACTCGGCACGATCCACGGCCTGGTCGTACCGCTCCGGACAGCAAGACCGCTGCACCGCGTCAGCCAGCAATCCCGCAGTCAGCTCCGGCCGATCCACCTTCATCGCGTACGAGAAGAACCGCCGAGCCGCGTACGACACGTCCATGATCTCCGCAGGCGTGCCCCACCCCATCGACGGCCGTTGCTGGAACACACCCAGAGAATCCGCGTCGCCGCACGAAAGATTGTTCATGTGCGACTCGACCCACCCGGCCTCGAACCCGGCGAGCATCACCTTGTCGCTCACGCGCAGAGAAACGCCAACGGCGTGCACGGCCCGGATCACGTCCGGGTCGTGCACGCCGGGAACTCGGCAGGAGACGTCGCGCGGCAGGGCGTGCGCCGGAGCCGCGCACAGAAGCAGCGCGACGACCAGCGCGAGCCTGAGCACAAGTCCGAATTGGACACCCGGGCTCGCGCCGGCGCCACTCAGCCGTTGGCGATCAGCGAGAAGCCGAGCACGCCCGTCGCGGTGAAGTCGATCGCGGGCTCTGAGCTCGGCCAGGAGCGCAGGTCGTCGGCGAACACGGACTTCGCGGAGTTGAACTCGACGGTGTACGGCTTGGTGCACGCGACAGAACCGGCGGGCATCTCGCCGAGGTCCTCGAACAGCGTGGCGTCGTTCGGGCCGTTGATCACCGCGCCGACCAGCACCTTCGTGCCGCCGTTGATCGAACCGGACAGGTTCGCCACCTGGTGGTGCGGGCACTCCGGGAACTTCGCGCCGACACCGACGATCAGCGACGTGCCCCAGGCGTTGGTGCCGAGAGCGAAGCCGCGCTGCTGCGTGCCGAACGTCCTGTACTCGGCAGACCCGGTCACCTTCTCGTACAGCGCCGCGGTCGTGATGAAGCCGAACGTGCGCGAGCCGACGTCCCACGTCTCGACGTTGGCGGCGGTGCGGAACGGCGACGTACGAGCCGCGTCAGCGCCCTGCTGCAGCTGGCGCTTGATGTCGCCAACGATCTGCGGCTCGGTCACCTCGGCGCCGGGCACACCCTTCTTCAGCAACCCGGCGAGGTCGGCGTGGCCGAGCGCGGAGATGTTGTAGACGTTCAACGTGTCGGGGTCACCGGTGGCCAGGAACTCCTTGGCCCAGTGGGCAGCCGCCTTCGCGAACTGCCCATAGCGCTTGTCGTTCAACGCCTTCGCGGCCAATGCCAGCTGCGTCGCGCCGAACTCCATGTCGTCGGTCCAGGAGCCCTCGGGGTAGTAGGCGTGCGGGAACGCCGTCACGAGCTCGCCGACGTCCGACGTCTTGGCCAGCGCGAAGAGCGAAGCGGCCTTGTTCAGGTACTCGCAAGCCAGACGCGGGTTACGCCGAGCCTCGATCTGCGCGGCCAACGCGAACGAGCCGGCCACGCGCCCGACCAGGTTCGGGCTGATCTTCTCGCCGGGCTTGTTGGCGGCGAAAACGGGCCGGTACTTGATGTAGTGCTCGCTGTCGCCCGGCTTCACGTCGAGCTTGTCGTCGGCCTCGGGCAGGCGCCACACGTCGTGGTCGCCGACGAAGCCGAACTCCTCGGAGCCCGTGCCGATGCCGACCTGCGCGTACAGCACGCCGGACTTCTCGTCCCACGCCTTGTCGAGCCACTTGAGGCCGAACGCGGCCTCGTCGTACAGCGCGTCGTTGTGCTTGTTGCGCAACGCCAGCAGCATCGACGCCGTGGAGTACGACGACGCGTGCGTGAACTTCACGAAGTCACCCGCGTCGAACCAGCCGCCCTCGAGGTCGACCTTCTTGCCCGTGGCCTTCAGCGGCGCCGCGATCTCGTCGCCGCCCTCGCCCTTGAACACCGGCTCCTCGTAGACCGCGGCCGAGCGGTCCGTGAGGTGCGAAGGCTTGCGGTTCAGGCGTCCGGGGATGACGGAAGCGCCGTCCCGCTGAGCCTGGAAGAACTCGACGGTGTCGTTCGCGACCGGCTGGAACAGCTTCGACAGCGAGTCGATCTTGAACGCCGTCGAGGTCGTCGAACCGACCTTGATCCGGTACGTGCCGGAGGTCTTGAGCGCCGAGAAGTCGATCGGGTGCACGGCGGGGAACTTGTCGCTCCACGAACCCGTCGAAGCACCCGTCCTGCCGGTCAGCACGGTCTTCCCGCGGCTGTCGACGACGGTGAACTTGGTGTTCGCGGCCCCGCCGAGCACGTACGCGTGCTTCGCCTCAGCGGTGCCGAAACCGATCTGGTCCAGCCTGATGTGTCCGGTGGGGGCGGCCTGGGCAGGCGCCACGACCACACCTGAGAGCACTGCGGCGACGAGAGCCGCACGTCTGATGCGCATGAGGGGAACTCCCGGTCCAGGCCTCGACGGATGGCCTACGGTTAAGAAAGTTTCCTAATAGTTCGCAGCAGACTAGCCGCCCATACCGGACATCACCAGCCCTCGGGCGGTTCCAAAAACGCCGAGGAGAGATCACGGGTCAGCGACAGTGAGCGTTTGACCCAAGTGGACGTAGCCCCAGCTAGACCGCACGTCGGCGTGGGCAGAGCCTTCTCGGCGAGGATCGAGCGCGGGAAGCCCAGCCGGTCGACCAGGACGAAGGCCTGCTGGCCGACTTCCTTCAACGTCACGGGCGTGCCGGGGTCGGTGCTCGGCACCAGGCCCAGCGCCAGCGTCGTGCCCGCTTCCCACGTCTCGCCGATCTCGTCGAGCGCCTCTGCACCCTTGATCAGCGTCATGTCGAACGCAATCGCTTGCGCGCCCGCTTCCCTGAGCAGCGTCAACGGCGGCTGGGGCGCGCAGCAGTGGACCATCACCTCGTGGTCCTTCAGGGCCTCGATCACGGTCGCCAGCACCCCACGCGCATCCGGTTCGGGCACGGCGGGCACAGTGCCGAGCTTCGACGGCGTCGGCAGCAGCCCCCGCAGCACGGCGGGCAGCCCCGGTTCGTCGAGCTGCACCACGACCTTCGCCTTGGTGCGCCTGGCGACCTCGGCCGCGTGCTGCTTCAGCCCCTCCGCCAGCGACTCGGAGAACTCCTTGACCGCGCCGCGATCCGTGAGCACCCGATGGCCGCGCATCAGCTCGATGTTCGACATCAACGTCCACGGCCCGACGGCCTGCACCTTCACCACCGAGGGCTGCGCACCCGCGCGTTCCAACGCCTCGTCGAACGCGTCGAGGTCGCCTCGCAGCAGGTCGACGGCCCGCCGGTGGTCACGGCCGGGCCGCGGGTTCACGCGGTAGCCGGACGTGACGACCTCGATCGCGAGGTCGACGAGCAGGCCGGCGGTGCGGCCGATCATGTCCGCGCCAACTCCCCGCGCAGGCAGCTCCGGCACGTGCGGCAGTTCCGGCAGCTCGCCGACGACGATCCTCGCCGCCTCGTCGATGTCGGTTCCGGGCAACGATCCGATTCCAGTGGCTCCACGCACCCGCCGAATTGTTCCACTGTCCTGCAGACAAGAAAGGTCTAGACCCATTGACGCTGTGGTCTAGGCCACTTACCGTGATTGAGCAGGTGCTGAGTGTCAGAGCACCTCCCTGTACGTGGGTGGGAACGCGACGCGCCCCGTGTTCCCACCCGCGCCCTTCCACCCTGCCGGGAAGGACACCCCTGATGGCCCGCTTCGCCCTTTTCGCTGCCGGGGCCGCCACCGCACTCGTGGCCGGACTCGTCGCCATCGCTCCCGCTTCCGCCGCCGGCGAATCCGCCGTCTTCAGCCAGGACTCGACCTGGGGCTCCGGCTACCAGGGCAAGTACACGATCACCGCGGGCACCACCGCGCTGGCCGGCTGGAAGCTCGAGTTCGACCTCGCCGGGGCCACCATGGGCTCCTTCTGGGACGCCACGCTGTCCAGCAGCGGCACCCACCACACGTTCACCAACCGCGAGTACAACGGCAACGTCCCCTCCGGGTCCTCGACGAGCTTCGGCTTCCTGGTGAACGGCTCCGCGGTGCCGGCGAACTGCAAGCTCAACGGCGTCCCGTGCGGCGGTGGCACTCCCACCACCACAACCACGACGCCGAGCACCACGACGACTTCCGACGTACCGCCCACGCCCGGCAGCGCGCACGTCGCGCCGTACATCGACATCACGATGCCGAAGCCGTCGTTGATGGACGTGGCCAACGCGACCGGCCAGAAGCACTTCACGCTCGCGTTCGCACTGGGCTCCTCGGCGGGCTGCGACCCCGCGTGGGGCGGCACGGTCCCGTTGAACGACAGCCGCATCGTGAGCGACGCCAGGGCGCTGAACGCCGCGGGCGGCAGCGTCATCGTGGCGACCGGCGGCGCGATGGGCCCGTACCTGGAGCACGTCTGCTCAACCGCCGACGCCCTGTACAACGCCTACGTGAAGGTGCTCGACGCGGTCGGCTCCAACAGCATCGATGTCGACGTGGAAGCCACCATCCCTCAGTCGATCGTGAACACGGCACTGAAGCGGCTGCAGGACACCCGCGGCACCACCGTCAGCTACACGATGCGCATCCAGGGTCAGGACTACGGCATGGACCCGTACTCGGTGGACGTGTTGAAGGACGCGGCCGCCAAGGGCGTCACCGTGCTGGTGAACCCGATGCTGATGAACTTCGGCTACACGGGCAACTGGGGCGACGCGATGGTCAACGCCGCGAACGCCACCCTCGGGCAGATGCGCGCCATCTGGCCGTCGAAGTCCGACGCACAACTGAAGGCGTTGCTGGGCCTCACGCCGATGATCGGACGCAACGACACCGGCCCGACGACGACCCAGGCCGACGCGCGCAAGGTCGTCGACTACGCGAAGGCCAACCACGTCGGGCGGATCGCCTTCTGGTCCGCCGGTCGTGACAACGGTTCGTGCGCGGGCGGCGGGGTTTCGCCCACGTGCAGTGGAATCTCGCAGTCCACTTGGGAGTTCACGAACATGTTCAAGGCCTACACGGGCTGATCCGAGCTCCTGCGGTAGCTGAACCGGGTGAATGCCTGAGGAGTCGCTAACAGCGCTCCTCAGGTCACCGACCCCTTGAGCGGACGTGGACTTCGTTCTGACCAACCATCAGGAGAGTCCAGTGATCAGATTCGCTCGAAGGTCCATCGCTGTCGCCTGTCTCGTCCTGTCCGCGGGACTCTGGGCGGTTCCCGCCGCTCAGGCCGCACCACACTGGAAGATCCAGTCCTGCCACGGCGGTCTTCAGGCCTACTGGCTGCCGAACGTGGCCATGTCCGGTGTCTTCCTCGCCTGCGCCACGACCGCCGACCGGAACGAACAGATCAACGACGCGGCGACCAGCGGCGACATGACCAGGAGGTACAACGCGGCCCAGGCGCTCATCCAGCAGAACGCGGACTCGTTCCTCACCCCGGAATCGCCGTGCGAGCCCGGACAGCAGGCCGCGATGGGTGACGCCTACGCGGAGTGCGCCGACTGATCCGCCCGACAGGCAAAGGCCGGCCCGCGCCGGCCTTTGCCCGCTCGTCCAGGCCTCTTAACAGCTGCTGCAGCACCCGCAGCCAGGACCAGTACAACCGCCGCAGCAAGAGCATCCAGCCATGTCGACCACCTCCGATGTTGAGCGATCAAGCATCCGGACCGTAAGGCGCCGCCGATACCGCGTGACACCACCGCCAGGGTGATTACGCTGCCACGAATGAATGGTCCTGCTGAGATGTTGGCCGCCGACAAGGCCTCCACCGCGCTCGGCATCACGCCGGTCGAGCTGCGCGACGGCTACGCGTTGCTGCGCATGAAGGTCGCCGAGAACATGATCAACGGCCACGGCATCGCGCACGGCGGCTACGTCTTCCTGCTCGCGGACACCGCGTTCGCCTGCGCCTGCAACAGGGCCGGGTCCGTCACCGTCGCCGCCACGGCCGAGAACGACTTCATCAAGCCCGTGCACGAGGGTGACGAGCTCGTGGCGGAGGCGGTGGAACGGACCCGGTTCGGCCGCAGCGGGATCTACGACATCACGGTCAGGCGAGGGACTGAGATCGTGGCCGAGTTCCGCGGCCGCTCCCGGACTCTGCGCGCCTGAGGCCGGCGAACTGCAGCGCGGCGAACACGAACACCGCCAGCGCCTGCATCAGCACGAGACCCACACCCGCGTCGGTGAGCGGGAACCACCGCAGCTCTGCCGTGAGAATGCTGTCGATACCCCACACCGCGTTGCCGATGATGACGAGCAGCACCATTCGGCGGTCCGGGAAAGCGCGCATGCCCAGCGAGAACACACCCACGCCGTAAGCCACGAAAAAGATCCCGACACCGATCATCCAGCCGAGCGGGAGCCCGATCTCCGGGCGGATGACGAGCGCCAGCACGCCCATCGTGAAGGAAGCGACACCGTCGAGTTTCAAGGCGAATTTCAACATCGCCCGACGATCGCCCGGCCGGAACTGCCAGAACCACGTCAAACGCTGCCAACTCCTGCCATCAGGTCCGTCGCGACCAGCCGCGCGGCCGCGTTCTGCCAGTTGTGCAGCGTCCGCTCGGGCACCTGCGTCACGAACCACTGCAGCGCGCGCCGGTCCTCCGCGTCGAGGTCCTCGCGCTTGGTCCGCACCGAATACGGCCGGATTCCCTTGACGTAGTAGAAGTACAGCGCGTTGTAGTAACGCCATTCATCACTCGTGCCGAAATCGCCGTCCGCCGGCTTCAAACGCTGAATGCTCGCGAACAGCAAACCCTTCAACTGCGCGGCCCGGTCGAGCGGCGGCGCCTCGTCCGTCAAAGCGATCAACGGACTCGCCACCAGCTTGCCCAGATCGCCGTAGTGGCTCAGCGCTTTCCGCGTCAGCCGCGCGAACTCGGCCGAATCCTCCGTGACCAACGCCCGGCGCTTCGGCAACGACTCGGCCGCCTCGCGCAGCTCGGCCCGTTCAGCGGCGACCGCGGGCACGGCCAGCCGGTCCACGACGGACGCGAGCGGGTTCGCGAGCACCTGCACCGCGATCGCCGCCGCGACCGTCGTGTACGCGAGCAGCTGCGGGCCGCCGAAGAGCAGCACCTGCGACCCGAACAGCACAGCGGTGAACCCGGCGATCACGAACGACCGCAGCATGTCCGCGCGGATCGCCTCGCCCTCCTCGACCGCGTCCGTGACCGCGATCAGGACCCCGAACACCACGAGGTCGAAGCCGATCGACGGCAACGTGATCGCGTCTGGCAGAAGTTGCAGCAGGAAGGCGGCAGCCGACAGCCCGAACATCACTCCGACGAGTGAAAAGTACGCACGATTCCTTATGGCTAGGACTGTCGACACGGCCAAAGGGAGCAGCACGACCCACGGCACCCACAGCGAAGCCGCCAGGAACACCGGCAACCCGATCAACCACCACCTGATCAACTCGGGCCGCGCGAGCAACAGGATCGCGCCCGTCCAGGCCAGGGCCGGTACGCCGATCAGCACCGGATGCGGCACGACGACCGCCGCCGAATAGCCCAGCAGTCCCGCGCCCGCCCACCACAGCAGCGGTTTGCGCGGATCGCGGGCGAGCAGGTAGAGCCCCAGCCACCAGGCGAGGCCCGAGACCAGCAGCGATAGGGCAAACACAGGTCAAAGCTAGCCCTACCTGCAAAACTAATCTTCATGCCGGTAGAGCTGACGCTCCACAAAGCGGCCGAGGAGTTGCGACAGGGCGACCTCGCGAGCGTGCTTCGCGCACGTCAGCGCGTCGCCGGACTCGTCGGCACCTACCCGCACCGGCTGGACCTCCGCGAGCGCCTGGCCGAGGTCTACCGCACTCTCGGCCAGCC
The DNA here is from genome assembly GCA_032230575.1 of Pseudonocardiales bacterium. GTDB lineage: Bacteria > Actinomycetota > Actinomycetes > Mycobacteriales > Pseudonocardiaceae > Lentzea. The sequence goes on from JAVXWK010001103.1 coordinate 11,732, forward strand.
GGCCCAAGCCGGCCGCTGGACGTACCTCTCCGACGAACGCGACCCGGACGAGACCGTCGCCTTCGAACGCGCCTACCGCCAAGCCCAAGCCCGTTTGGTGGCCCTCTGCTGGCAGGGCCGCGTGGACGAGGCCCCCACCGAGACCGCCCGCACCCGGCTGGCTTCGTTGTACTTGGAAGCCCGCATCGAGCTCCAGCACGAACTCGATGCCACCCCGCACGAGGAGACCTCCTGGGGCGCCTGCCTGATCGTGATGGTCGGCGGCACCTTCGTGATGGCGTGCTTCCTGCTCGGCATCGTCACGCTGGTCCAGTTCTTGTGGAGACTGGTGTCATGAGAACGCTGTCGCAGTACGTCCGCCGCACCCCCACCATGCACGTCACCGTCGACGGCCGCCCCCTCGTGTTCAAAC
>JAVXWK010001107.1:0-10478 GCA_032230575.1 Pseudonocardiales bacterium
ACAACGGCCGCCGTGGTCGCCCGGTGACGGGTCCGGGCAACCGGCCGCTCAAGTCGCTGTCCGACCTGCTGAAGGGCAAGCAGGGCCGGTTCCGTCAGAACCTGCTCGGCAAGCGCGTCGACTACTCCGGCCGTTCGGTCATCGTGGTCGGCCCGCAGCTCAAGCTGCACCAGTGCGGTCTGCCCAAGCAGATGGCCCTGGAGCTCTTCAAGCCGTTCGTGATGAAGCGGCTGGTCGACCTCAACCACGCGCAGAACATCAAGTCCGCCAAGCGGATGGTCGAGCGTGCGCGCCCGGCCGTGTGGGACGTGCTGGAAGAGGTCATCACCGAGCACCCGGTGCTGCTCAACCGCGCACCCACGCTGCACCGCCTCGGCATCCAGGCCTTCGAGCCGCAGCTGGTCGAGGGCAAGGCCATCCAGCTGCACCCGCTGGTCTGTGAGGCGTTCAACGCCGACTTCGACGGTGACCAGATGGCAGTCCACCTGCCGCTGTCCGCCGAGGCGCAGGCAGAAGCCCGCGTCCTGATGCTGTCGTCGAACAACATCCTCTCGCCGGCGTCCGGCAAGCCGCTGGCCATGCCGCGTCTGGACATGGTGACGGGTCTGTACCACCTGACCCGGCACAAGGTCGGCGACCTCGGCGAGGGTCACTCGTACTCGTCGCCCGCCGAGGCCCTGATGGCGTTCGACCGCAAGGTCCTGGGCCTGCAGTCGATGGTGAAGATCCGTGTCTCCGACAAGAACCCGCCCAAGGGCCAGGAGCCCGAAGGCTGGGAGCCCGGTCAGCCGTGGCTCGCGGAGACCACGCTGGGTCGCGTGTTGTTCAACGAGATCCTGCCGCAGGACTACGCCTTCATCAACGAGGTCATGCCCAAGAAGCGGCAGGCCATCATCATCAACGACCTCGCCGAGCGGTACCCGATGGTCACCGTCGCCCGGACGCTGGACAAGCTGAAGGACGCCGGTTTCCACTGGGCCACCCGTTCCGGTGTGACCGTTGCGATCTCGGACGTTCTCGTGCCCGCGGCGAAGCAGGACATCCTCGAGGAGCACGAGCGCCTCGCGGACGCCGTCGAGAAGCGCTACCAGCGCGGTCAGCTCTCGCACGACGAGCGCAACTCCGAGCTGGTCAAGGTGTGGACCAAGGCCACCGAGCAGGTCCACGAGATCATGGAAGACAACTTCCCCGAGGACAACTCGATCCGCGTCATCGTGCAGTCCGGCGCCGCCGGCAACATGACGCAGGTCCGTTCGCTCGCGGGTATGCGTGGTCTCGTCACCAACCCGAAGGGTGAGTACATCCCGCGCCCGATCAAGAACTCGTTCCGCGAGGGCTTGTCGGTGCTCGAGTACTTCATCGCGACGCACGGTGCCCGCAAGGGTCTGGCCGACACCGCGCTCCGCACCGCCGACTCGGGTTACCTGACCCGTCGTCTGGTGGACGTCTCGCAGGACGTCATCATCCGCGAGGTCGACTGCGGTACCACCCGTGGCGTGCAGATGACCGTCGGCGAGCAGCTGGGCGACAAGGTCGGCATGCACGAGTTCGCGCAGACCTCGGTCTACGCCCGCACGGTGGCGGACGACATCACCGACGCCCAGGGCAACCTGGTCCTGAACCGCGGCGACGACCTCGGCGACCCGGCACTCGTGTCGCTGGTCGAGGCCGGCATCCTCCGCGTGAAGGTGCGCTCGGTGCTGACCTGCGAGTCCCCGGTCGGTGTGTGCGCGTCCTGCTACGGCCGCTCCATGGCCACCGGCCAGCTGGTCGACGTCGGCGAGGCCGTCGGCATCGTCGCCGCCCAGTCGATCGGTGAGCCCGGCACGCAGCTGACGATGCGTACGTTCCACCAGGGCGGTGTGGCCGGTGACGACATCACGACCGGTCTGCCCCGTGTCCAGGAGCTCTTCGAGGCCCGCGTCCCGAAGGGCAAGGCGCCGATCGCCGACGTCGACGGCCGCGTCCGCATCGAGGACGGCGACCGCTTCTGGAAGATCACGCTGATCCCGGACGACGGCTCCGAGGAGATCGTGTTCGAGAAGCTGTCCAAGCGTCAGCGTCTCGCCAACACGGCCACCGGCCCGCTGCAGGACGGCGACCACGTGGCCGTCGGCCAGCAGCTGCTGGAAGGTACTCCGGACCCGCACGAGGTCCTGCGCGTCATGGGCCCGCGCGAGGCTCAGCTGCACCTCGTGGGCGAAGTGCAGAAGGTGTACCGCGCCCAGGGTGTGGCGATCCACGACAAGCACATCGAGGTCATCGTCCGGCAGATGCTCCGCCGGGTCACGATCATCGACTCCGGCGCGACCGAGTTCCTGCCCGGTTCGCTGGTCGAGCGTGCGGACTTCGAGTCGGGCAACCGCGCTGTGGTCGCCGAGGGTGGCGAGCCGGCCGCTGGTCGTCCGGTGCTGATGGGTATCACGAAGGCCTCGCTGGCGACCGACTCCTGGTTGTCCGCGGCGTCGTTCCAGGAGACCACCCGAGTGCTGACCGACGCTGCTATCAACGGGCGTTCGGACAAGCTGATCGGTCTCAAGGAGAACGTGATCATCGGTAAGTTGATCCCGGCTGGTACGGGCATCAACAGGTACCGGAACATCCAGGTTCAGCCGACTGAGGAGGCGCGTGCGGCTGCGTACGCGATTCCTTCCTACGACGACGGGTACTACACGCCTGACGTCTTCGGGACTGGAACTGGTGCCGCGGTGCCGTTGGACGACTACGACTTCGGGCGGGACTACCGCTGAACGTAGTTTGATGTGAGGGACGGCCCCTGGGAGCTTCTGGCTTCCGGGGGCCGTTTCGTTTTGTGGCTTCGGTGGGGGGGCGCCTTCGGCGCGCGCATACCTAGCGGTTGGCTATGCCGTCCAGGTGGAGTGTTGTGGACTCGTCTCGGTGGCTGCCTGTGGTGCCCACGTGCTTCTCGCTGATCTGTGGGCCGTTCTTCAGCACGTGGTAGAGCGCCATGCCGTGGCCACGGCCCAGGTCGTAGTCGGTTTTGAGCCAGTCCAGGACCACGCCTGCCTTCGTGGTGGCGTCGTAGCCGCGCTCGGCGGCCGCTGCCAGCAGTTCGGCCGGGGTCTTGCCGGTCTTCTTCTCCGCGCCGTCGAGGTAGGCCTGGAAGGACATCGTGGTCTCCGTTCGTCGTGACTGAACGAAGCCTAGACAACTATCTCTGTCCTGACAAGAAAATTTGTCGGTGGAATCCGGCTTGCTGGAGGCTGCTTCCATGGAGGCATGGGGGAACTGCTGTGGGAGGACGTTCGGGAGTAGTTCGACCCTGAGGACGCGCCGTTGCACGACGGGTGTGTTGCCGGGGTCGGGGCTGGTGCTTGGCAGGCCGTTGCCGAGTTGGCGCGGGTTTGTCGTGGCTCCGGTCAGCGGCGGCGGGCCCGGGCCAGGGCCCTTGCCCTGATGACCAGGTCGTCCACGAGGTTTTCGTCTACCAGGGGTGGGACGCCGGACTCGTCGGTGCAGCAGCGGGGTTTGGTGCGCTTCTCGGAGAGGCGGGGGCGGACGCCTGCCATCTCGTAGAGGGCTTCGTAGAGGTCCAGGCCTGGGTCGTCGTCGTGGGGGCCTACCAGGAGGACCCAGACGACTTCCGGGGACGGGAAGGCGACTACTACTCGGTCTGCGCCTCTGAGGTGCTTCACGCAGAGGCGTGGGAGAGGCTCTGGGCCCGTTACGCGGTAGCCGAGGGCGGCACAGCCGGAGTGGGCCAGTTCGTCCAGGAAGCGTTCGTAGGCCACGCGGGCTCGGCCGCGGAGGCCGTCGGCCTGGGCGTGTGCTGTGTGGGTTTCCACTACCTGGATCAAGCTGAGCGGACCACGCGTCCCTTGCCGCTGCGCATCTCGTCCAGGGAGTTGGCGAGGTCGGGACGGTCCAGGAGTGACTGGTCGCTCAGGCGGCGGTGGACTTCGTCGATGAGGCCGCGGAACTTGCCTGCGCGGCGCAGGTCGGAGACGAGGTGGAGGACCTCGTGGAGGCGCACGGTGTCGAGGAGCATGCGCGGTTCTTGGCTGTGGATGGCCAGTACGCCTTCGCGGGCCCAGGCCTTCACGGTTTTCTCGGTGAGGTCCAGGAGCTCGCCGGCCACCACCGGGCGGACGGGTGGGGCTTGGCGGAGCGTGCGGGCTACTACGCCGTCCAGCTTGTGGCGGCGTTCGTCGTCTTCTGCCAGGGATGACGCCACGGACTCGATTTCTTCGATCGTTGCGAAGAGGTCTCGGATGTGGGCGGCCTCGGTCGCGACAGACATGGCTACTCCTCCCGTTGACTACCGATTATCCACCTGTTTTTCGGTAGTCGTCAACGGCCCCGGAGCAGGGATCCGGGGCCGTCGGCGGGTCAGGAGGAGAAGAAGAGGCCGGAGAGGCCGTGGTGCTTGCGGTGGCCGTAGCCGTAGCCGCCGTGGTGACCACCGTGGTGGTGGTGGACCTGCTGCGGCGCGGCGCCCCAGGCGGGCTGGACGGGCTGCGGGTAGGCGACGGGCGGAGGGGCCGGGGCCGCGGGCGGCGGCGTGTGCAGCTGGGCCTCGAGGCGCGTGATGGACTCGAGCTCGCCGTAGTCGAGGAAGACCCCGCGGCAGCCGTCGCACTGCTCGATGTGGACGCCCATGCGGTCGAACGTGCGCATGTTCGCATGACACTTGGGACACTGCATCGTGGTGAGCCTCCTGGGTGGGACCGGACAAATACGATATTAGCCGCGGTCGCCGTTGCTGTGTGTCGCGACGATCCGACGACAAGCCTCGACCAGCGGTTCCACTGCCTGCAGACCGGTCACTAGTGCCCGCGCTGCCATTTGCACAACGTACGCCTGAGCCGGGATGTTGAGCGCTTCCCATTCCGATGTCGGCAGCGCCACACCTCCCGTTTCACGGTAGGTGTTCAGGAACCGCGCCCAAAGATCATCGGGGAGGATGCCCGCGGCGAACAAAGCCGCAGGTCGCGCCAGGTCCCAGACCGGATCGCCGACCCCCAGATCGTCCACGTCGATGAGCCGCCAGGCGCCCCTGTGCACGAGCTGTCCGAGGTGCCAGTCGCCGTGGATCAGGGCGCGCCCGGACAGGTCCAGCGGCGGCAGGCAGTCGAACGCCGCGAGCACCACGTCGGCGTGCGGGAGGTCGGGCGGCAGGGCTTTGATGGCACGCACGATCCGTTCGGGAGCACCCGCCACCGGACCCTGCACGGGCAGCGAATGCAGCTTCGCGAGGAGTTCCGCGCTCTCCTCCCACGGCGCCGCGTCGGGGTCCGCCTGGCTCACCGGCGTCCCGTACGGCCACACCGTCACGGGCCGGTCCTCCACGAACTGCAGTGGTTTCAACGGCGGCAGCATCAGCTCGGGATGCGCCGCCGCGATCTCCACCCGCTGCCGCAACGCCTCGACGTCGACGTCCGCGGGGTGGGCCTTCGCCACGACGTCGCCGACGCGCACCACCACGACGTCACCGCGGTCGCCGCCGAGCACCTCGGGATCGGCGGAAGAGCCGGTCAGCGAGGCCATTGCCGCGATCAGATCGTCCACGCGCACAGTGAATCACCCTGGGTCGCGTCGACGGTCACCACGACGTTGCCGTCGGGAGAGGACGCCACGCCGGTCATCGTCGCGGTCGCCGCCTGGGCGTCGCGCAACCCCGCCGGTGCGCTCCTTGAGCTCCCGCATGAGGCCGTCGGGGTGCCGCGCAACTCTGCAAGAAGATCATGTGGTGTCGGCCGAACGGCTCACTTGGTGATGCAGATCGTCTTCACGGGCTGCGAGTACGTCTTCGAGTCCTCGCCGGCGCACAGGAAGCGGTCGGACTTGCCCTCGACGACCTTGGTGACCTTGCGCGACCCGGCTTCGCAGGCCACGCGCTGGAAGTACTGGTTCGTCGCTTTGAGACAGTCGCCCTCGCGGACGTTCAGCACGTAGCAGTACCGCGTCTTGCCGGTCTTCCGAGACCTCCCGGACGACTCGTCGAGGTAGTCACCGGTCGGGCACATCGTCCGCTTCTCCCGCGACGACACGCGATACACGGCGTCCTGGGACGAGCAGTCGACCTCTTCCATGTTGACGCTCGTGTCGTTCACGTCGATCTGCTTCGCGCACTCGCCGACGCCCGCCTGCTCGTGCCAGCCGGAGCATCCGGCGAGCACCAGCGTCAGCGCGGCGACCAGAACGGTGATCTTCACGGTTTCCCCAGGCAGATGGTCGTGGCGGGCTCTGAGTAGAAGGTCGTGACGTCGCCGGGGTCGCAGCTCGTCCTGGGCCCCGTGACGACCTTCGTGACCTTCGACTCCGAGTAGTCGTTGCATCGGCTCTTCACGAGGTCGCTCCGCTTGCCGATGCTGCTCGTGACGCGGTTGAGGCACTCGCCCTCCCGCAGATCGAGCATCAGGCACAGGGTGTCGCCGATGCCGTCGCGCAGCGGGCGGTAGCGCCCCTCCGGGCAGGTTCCGGGGTCCAGCGACCAGTCGGGCGACTCGACGGTCAACGCCACCTTGTAGGTCGAGTCGTCCGCCGAACAGTCGGCGCCGGCGAGTCCGACGGACTTCTTTCCGACGGCCACCGCGTAGCAGTCACCGACCGGGGAGCGGTGTTCCGTCTCCGGCAGACCGAAAAAAGCTGTGAGTCCCGCCACGCACAGAGCGGTGAGCACACACGGCACGATCCACTGCCGCCACAACGCTTGTGCCTCCCGCTCGGGTAAACAGGTGGAAGGGCATGTCTACTGCACGTGCGCGTGCGGCACCCCCGTTTTGACCCAGGTAGACGTGGGCGGGTATCTTTGCTACTCGTGCCCGACCCATGTCGGGCCGCTCCGCGTGCCCGTGAGGCAGCGGTGTCCTCCACTCGCAGTGGCAGTTGAACTGTTGCTTGCGGACCTGGGGAGCGGGCGACACGCCCGACCTCGGGTGCAGAGAGGGATCAAGAAACACGAGGGTGAACCGCAAGGTGAACCCGCAGAAGACGGAAGAAGCAACCGGCGAATGCCAACGATCCAGCAGCTGGTCCGCAAGGGCCGCCAGGACAAGGTGGCCAAGCAGAAGACGGCGGCCCTCAAGGGTTCGCCGCAGCGGCGCGGTGTGTGCACCCGCGTTTACACCACCACCCCCAAGAAGCCGAACTCCGCACTGCGCAAGGTCGCTCGCGTGAAGCTGACCAGCGGTATCGAGGTCACGGCCTACATCCCCGGTGAGGGTCACAACCTCCAGGAGCACTCGATGGTGCTCGTGCGCGGTGGTCGTGTGAAGGACCTGCCGGGTGTTCGTTACAAGATCATCCGTGGCTCTCTCGACACGCAGGGTGTCAAGAACCGCAAGCAGGCTCGCAGCCGCTACGGCGCGAAGAAGGAGAAGAGCTAATGCCCCGCAAGGGACCGGCCCCGAAGCGGCCGCTTATCTCCGACCCGGTGTACAGCTCGCCGCTCGTGACTCAGCTCATCAACAAGGTGCTGGTCGACGGTAAGCGCTCCGTGGCCGAGAAGATCGTTTACGAAGCCCTCGAAGGTGCTCGCGAGAAGACCGGCACCGACCCGGTCGTCACGCTGAAGCGCGCCCTGGACAACGTGAAGCCGTCGCTGGAGGTCAAGAGCCGCCGCGTCGGTGGTGCGACCTACCAGGTGCCGATCGAGGTCAAGCCCGGTCGTTCGACCACGCTGGCCCTGCGCTGGCTGATCACCTTCTCCCGGCAGCGCCGTGAGAAGACCATGGTCGAGCGTCTGATGAACGAGCTGCTCGATGCGAGCAACGGTCTCGGTGCGAGCGTCAAGCGCCGTGAGGACACGCACAAGATGGCCGAGTCCAACAAGGCCTTCGCCCACTACCGCTGGTGATGTGACGCCCGGCTCCAGCAGGAGCCGGGCTCTCCCGGCCCTAGTGAGCTGACAAGCTCAAGACAGGGGAAAGACCCGTGGCACAGGACGTGCTCACTGATCTCTCCATGGTCCGCAACATCGGGATCATGGCGCACATCGACGCGGGCAAGACCACGACGACTGAGCGGATCCTCTTCTACACGGGGATCAGCTACAAGATCGGCGAGGTTCACGACGGCGCTGCCGTGATGGACTGGATGGAGCAGGAGCAGGAGCGCGGCATCACGATCACGTCGGCCGCGACGACCTGCTACTGGAAGAACCACCAGATCAACCTGATCGACACGCCCGGCCACGTCGACTTCACCGTCGAGGTCGAGCGCAACCTGCGCGTCCTCGACGGCGCCGTTGCCGTCTTCGACGGCAAGGAAGGCGTCGAGCCGCAGTCCGAGCAGGTCTGGCGGCAGGCCACCAAGTACGACGTCCCGCGCATCTGCTTCGTCAACAAGATGGACAAGCTCGGCGCGGACTTCTACTTCACCATCAAGACCATTCAGGACCGGCTGGCCGCCAAGCCGCTGCCGCTGCAGATCCCGATCGGTGCCGAGAGCGACTTCATCGGCGTCGTCGACCTGATCGAGATGCGTGCTCTCACGTGGCGTGGCGAAGTCCAGAAGGGCGAGGACTACGCGATCGAGGAGATCCCCGCGGATCTGCTCGAGAAGGCGCAGGAGTTCCGCGAGCAGCTGCTCGAGGCTGTCGCCGAGACCGACGACGACCTGACCGAGAAGTTCTTCGAGCAGGGCGACCTGTCCGTCGAGGAGATCAAGGCAGGCCTCCGCAAGATCGTCGCCGCGGGTACCGCGTACCCGATCCTGTGTGGTTCCGCGTTCAAGAACAAGGGCGTTCAGCCCATGCTCGACGCGGTCATCGACTACCTGCCGTCGCCGCTCGACCTCCCGCCGGTCGAGGGCACGCTGCAGGACGGCGAGACCATCGTCAAGCGCAGCCCGAACACGGACGAGCCGTTCTCGGCGCTGGCGTTCAAGATCGCCGTGCACCCGTTCTTCGGCAAGCTGACCTACATCCGGGTCTACTCGGGCAAGGTCTCCGCGGGCACCCAGGTCGTCAACGCGACCAAGGACCGCAAGGAGCGCATCGGGAAGATCTTCCAGATGCACGCCAACAAGGAGAACCCGGTCACCGAGGCCATCGCGGGCCACATCTACGCCGTGATCGGTCTGAAGGACACCACGACCGGTGAGACCCTGTGCGACCCGCAGCACCCCATCGTGCTCGAGTCGATGACCTTCCCCGAGCCCGTCATCCAGGTGGCCATCGAGCCCAAGACGAAGGCGGACCAGGAGAAGCTCGGCACCGCGATCCAGAAGCTGGCCGAGGAGGACCCGACGTTCCGGGTCAACCTCGACCAGGAGACCGGCCAGACCATCATCGCCGGCATGGGCGAGCTCCACCTGGACATCCTGGTGGACCGCATGCGCCGCGAGTTCAAGGTCGAGGCCAACATCGGCAAGCCTCAGGTGGCGTACCGGGAGACCATCCGCAAGGCGGTGGAGAAGTACTCCTACACCCACAAGAAGCAGACCGGTGGCTCCGGCCAGTTCGCGAAGGTGCTCGTCACCGTCGAGCCGCTGGAGAAGAAGGAAGACGGCGCGCTCTACGAGTTCGTCAACGCCGTCACCGGTGGCCGCATCCCGCGTGAGTACATCCCGTCTGTCGACGCGGGTGCACAGGACGCGCTGCAGTACGGCGTGCTGGCGGGCTACCCGCTGGTCGGCGTGAAGGTGACTCTGCTCGACGGCGCCTACCACGAGGTCGACTCCTCGGAAATGGCGTTCAAGATCGCCGGTTCGATGGCGCTCAAGGAGGCCGCGCGCAAGGCCAACCCGGCCCTGCTCGAACCGATGATGGCGGTCGAGGTGATCACGCCCGAGGACAACATGGGCGACGTGATCGGCGACCTGAACGCACGCCGCGGCACGATCCAGGCGATGGAGGAGGCCGGCGGCCTCCGGGTCGTCAGGGCTGTTGTGCCGTTGTCAGAGATGTTCGGCTACGTCGGCGATCTGCGGTCGAAGACCCAGGGCCGCGCGAGCTACACCATGCAGTTCGACTCCTACGCTGAGGTGCCTGGCAACGTGGCGAAGGAGATCATCGCGAAGGCCACGGGCGAGTAGCCCGGACCGCAGTTCCCTGTCCCAGACGTATGAAGTAATCAGTCCACAGGAGGACCCCAGTGGCGAAGGCGAAGTTCGAGCGGACCAAGCCGCACGTCAACATCGGCACCATCGGTCACATCGACCATGGCAAGACGACGCTGACGGCTGCGATCACGAAGGTGCTGCACGACGCGCACCCCGACCTGAACCCCTTCACGCCTTTCGACCAGATCGACAAGGCACCGGAGGAGCGGCAGCGCGGTATCACCATCTCGTTCGCGCACGTCGAATATCTGACCGAGAAGCGGCACTACGCCCACGTCGACTGCCCGGGTCACGCGGACTACATCAAGAACATGATCACCGGTGCCGCGCAGATGGACGGCGCGATCCTGGTGGTCTCGGCCACAGACGGCCCGATGCCGCAGACCAAGGAGCACGTGCTCCTGGCCCGCCAGGTCGGTGTGCCGTACATCGTGGTGGCGCTGAACAAGAGC
>JAVXWK010000985.1:0-13156 GCA_032230575.1 Pseudonocardiales bacterium
CGCGCAGGACGGCAGCCTCATCGCGCTCGCCGACCAGGACCGCGCGAAGTGGGACACGAGGCTGATCGCGCAGGGCGTCGACATCCTGCAGAACGCCCTGGCGAAGGACCAGCTCGGCGAGTTCCAGGCCCAGGCCGCCATCGCGGCGCTGCACGCCGACGCACCCAAGGCCGAAGAGACCGACTGGGTGCAGATCGTCGAGTGGTACGACGAGCTCGCGAACCTGACCGACAGCCCGATCGTGAGGCTCAACCGTGCGGTCGCGGTGGCTGAGGCGGACGGTCCACGTGCCGGGCTGAAAGCGTTGAGCCAACTCGATCCCGAGCTGCCTCGCCACACGGCCGTCGCCGCATACCTCCACGAACGCGACGGCGACGAGCAAACAGCGGCCAAGCTCTACGTCGAGGCCGCCGGGAAAGCGTCGAACCTCGCCGAGCGGGAATACCTCACGCGGCAGGCGGCCCGGCTCAACCGAAAAGGCCCGCCGCACCCGTGAAGGTGAGGCGGGCCCGTATTTCAGGCACTCGTGCGTGCGAAGGAAAAACTCAGAGCGCGCCACCGGCGGCGGTCGGGGCGCCGGAGTCGCCACCCTCGTCGCCCACGGATTCGCGAGTGAGGAACGTCTCCACGTAGAACATGTTGCCGTCAGCGCGGTCCATGATCGTGAGCAGCGTCTTCATCGAGGAGACCTCCTCGACCTGCTCCTTCAGGAACCACTGCAGGAACTGCTCGCCGATGTAGTCGCTCTCCTCGCGGGCAGCCCTGGCGAGCGCGACGATCTGGTCCGTGACCTGCTGCTCCTGGCGCAGGGCGAGGTCGACGAGGTCGCGCGGCGACTTGAACTCGTTGATCGGCGTCTCGGTGCCGGGAATGGCGACCGCGATGTCGTTGTCCATGAGGAACTGCACGATCATCATCGCGTGGTTGCGCTCTTCGAGAGCCTGCTTGTAGAAGTGCGACGCAAGGCGCGGGAGGTCCTCGTTGTCGAACCACACGGCGAGGGCGATGTACTGCTGCGAAGCGGAGAACTCGTTGCCGACCTGGGCCTGCAGGAGCTCGTGGAACTTCGACTTCTTGGACAGGATCTTCTTCACGTTCGAGGCCATGCGGAGTACGTTATCCCAGAACGGTGATCTTCGCATTCCAGGAAAAGCTAACCTTTGTTTGGAAAGGTGATCCAAACAAAGGTTAGGCGTTCCTAACGATCACGCCAATGGCGCGCGGTCAATCGGGCAGGACATGCACCGGGGACCACCGCGACCGGAGCCCAGCTCCGAACCCGCGATCCGCAGCACCTCGATGCCGTTGGCTTCCAGGCGCTCGTTCGTCTCGACGTTGCGCTCGTACGCCACGACCAGACCGGGACCGACCGCCAGCGTGTTGTTGCCGTCGTCCCACTGCTCGCGCTCGGCGGTGACCGGGTCGAGGCCCGTGTCGATCACCCGCAGCCGCTCGATGCCCATCGCCTCGGCCGCCGCCTCCAGGAACGGCACGGGGCCGTCGACGCGCACGCCACCGTTGCCGTCGGAACGCACCGGGTAGGCGGAGAGGCTGTCGCTGATCGCCGGGTACATCACCACGGCGTCGCGGTCGACCATCGTGCAGACGGTGTCGAGGTGCATCGTGGCGCGTTCCTGGGCGATCGGCACCGCCAGCACCGTGTGCGCGAGACCGTCGGCCAGAGCGGACCGCGCGAACGACTCGGCGCCCGCCGGGGTCGTGCGCTCGCCGACACCGATGGCGATCACGCCCGGCGCGAGCAGCAGCACGTCACCGCCTTCCAACGGAGCCGAGTGGGCCCCGTACGCGCGGCCCGTGCGGCGGAACCGCGGGTGGTAGGCGTAGATCAGGTCCGTGAGCGTCGTCTCGCGGTCGCGGGCGGGCAGCGCGAGCGACGTGATGGCCACGCGGTCGCCGACCCACACCGACGAGTCGCGGGTGAAGAGCAGGTTCGGCAGCGGGTCGACGGCGAAGTCGATCGGCAGGTGCATCCTGCGCACCAGCGACGCACCCTCGGCGGCGGGCAGCTCCTCGAACGTCATGCCGGTCATCAGCGCCTGCGCCAGCTGAGGGGCCGGCAGCGAGGTGAGGTGGCTGCGCAGCGCGTCGGCCAGGTCGATGCCGAGCCGGCGCTCGTTGACCGCGCTGTGGACGCCCGCGATGCGCGCCCGGTTGTCCTCCAGAGCCTGCGTCAGCACGTCCGCCAGCAGCAGGACCTCGACTCCGCGCGCGGTCAGCGTCGCGGCGAACGCGTCGTGCTCCTCCTGGGCGCGGCCGACCCAGGGCACGCCGTCGAACAGCAGCTGGTCGTTGTTGCGCGGGGTGAGCCTCTTGAGCTCGTTGCCCGGCCGGTGCAGCAGCACCGTGCGCAACGGGCCGACCTCGCTGTCCACGCGAGGCGCGGCGTCCGGGATTGCTTCCGTCTCAGCGATCGTGTGCGCAGTCACCGGACGAGCGTAACCCTGAACAGCACAAATCGCCGCTGTAGAGCTGGAAATCGCAACGAATGGTGCGGAATATTCGATTCTACAGTCGAATCATTAAGGCAACCAGCTCACTTTGCCGCGCAACATTGTGTAACCGATGAACGCGACAACATCGAGGATGGTGTGGGCGATCACCAGCGGCCACAACCGCCTCGTCCGCTGCCAGTAGAAGCCGAACACCAGGCCCATGACCAGGTTGCCGACGAACCCGCCGAAGCCCTGGTAGAGGTGGTACGAGCCGCGCAGCACGGCTGCGGCGAACAGTGCCGTGTACTTCCGCCACCCCAGCTGCTCCAGCCGCGTGATCAGGTACCCGACCACGAGCACCTCCTCCGCCCACGCGTTGCCGGCGGCGGCGAGGATCAGTGCCGCGCTCATCCACCACTGGCTGTCCAGAGTGGACGGCTGCACGGCGAGGTTGAGCCCGAGTCCCCACGCGGCGAAGTAGAACGCGAGACCGGGGATGCCGATGATCGCGGCCAGCCCCAGCGCACCGAGCGAGTCGGCGAGCTTGCGGGTGCCGTCGAGACCGATGACCTTGAGCTTGATCCCGGTGCGCCACAACAGGTACAGGCCGATGCCGCCCCACGCGGCGAGCTGCAGCACGCCGAGCAGCTGGGCGACCAGGTCCAGCAGGTCGGCCTTCGCCTGCGGGACGTTGATCGCGACCGACTGCTGGTTCAGCGGGGTCGGCTGCAGCAGGCTGTCGATCAGCCGCACGAGGCTGCGCAGACCGGACAGGCCGAGCGTCATGCTGAAGACGATCAGCAGCTCGATCTGGTAGCCGCGCTTCTCGTCGTCAGGGATCAAGGTCACTCGCGCGAGGCTACCTCTGGGAGAGGAACGGGCAGCCCATCAACCGGCGCAGCTCTCCGGCGAGTTCCTGGGGCGTGCTGACCGGCTTGGAGAACGCGATCCGCACGTCGTGATCCTCGCACTCGGCCTCGACCCGCAGCCGCAGTCCGAACCTGTCGAGCCCGAGCGGTCGCACGTGCCCGCTCCGCAACTCCTCCGGCAGATGCCTGGCGAGCTGGCCGACGACATCCCGGTGCGCGGCCTCCAGGTGCCGCAGCCAGTGGTCCTCGTTGCGGCAGAACGGGTCCGGCGTCGCGCTCGCGAACTGCTCCGGCCGGATCGACGACGTGCCCTCGGCGTCCGCGATCACCAGCGACGCCGGTGTGAGCCTCAGCACGGAGGCGCCGTGGCCCGCGTCCAGCAGCCGGTGGTCCGGGCGGGTGTCGGCGACCGCGAGGATCTCGTCGCGCGCCTCCTGGCCGTCCAGCGCGGTGACCCAGCCGGTGAGCCACAACAGGCCGCGAACGGGCTCGCGCAACGGCACCGGAGCCTGGTCGGCGATCTCCAGCATCGCCGTCACCTCGGCGCGCGGGGTCTGCCACAGCTGCCCGACCAGCGGGTGCTCGTCGGCGAGCAGCAAGATCGTCGTGCCGCACGGGTGCACGTGGTGGAACAGCGGGCTGGTGCGGGATCCGGCCTGAGGAAGCAGGGCGGCGTGACCACCGCGAGCCGCGATCGTGCGAGCGCGCTCGGCGGCGGGCGGCGCCGGAGGGCGCTTGGTCTGGGTGTCGGTCACCGTCCACCTCCTCGAAGGTTAGGCAAGCCTAACTTAGCTGCGCTCGTCATGGGAAGCTTCACCTGTACGGTTGACAGGTGGTCGTGCCCAACAAGCCTTCCACCGAGGTGACGGCGTTGGACGATCGGTGGACGCGGCACTGTGTCGACCGATCGAGTCGTCGTGCCCTGATGTGGACCGTTCTCGCCGCGTCGGCCTTCGTACTCCAGTTCGTGCTGGTACTTGTGTGGTCGTGGTCATCTCCGGTGGCGCTGTTCCTGCTCTTCTTCGCCGCGGCTGTGCTGTGGGTGGTGACCCGTCGCCGTCCGGTGCGTTTACCGGAGGGCGAACCGTGGCATTTCGCCCATGTGCAGTGGGAAGGAGGGCGTCTCGTCGTGTTGTCGTCGCCGCCGCTTCTGTTGACCTTGCGCGTAGGGCCTTTCCTCCGCGGACGCATCGCTCGCCACCGGCGCGTGTGGTTCGTGCCGCCGGACTCGGCCGGGAACACCGTGGTCACGTTTCGCGGGGTACCGCAGCTGATTCCGGCGCGTGTGCAGAGATGATCCCCAAAACAGGCATCGAGAACTGGACCGAGACCTGCCTCGCGCGGGCGGACCGGCGCGCGGTCGGGCACATCCTGTTCGCCGTGCTGGCGTTCGGCGCCGTGCTGATGATCGGCTGGCTGTGGCTCACCGTGCTGGCCGTCCCGGTGGCGCTGGAACTGGCCGCGCCGGGGTTGCGGCACTTCTTCACGCGCCGCAGGACCCTGCAGCTGATCGAGAGGTTCCCGTTCCGCCCGGTGACGGTGAGCTTCGTGCCCGGCCGGCGCATCGGGCGGCAGGCGTACCTGAAGGTGCACGACTCGGAGAAGAACCTGCGGTTGCCCGAGTTGCCGGAACGCGCGCGCGTGCTGGTGCGGCACACCGGCCGGCTGTGGATCGCCGGTCCTGACGAACGCGGACGGCTCGTGGCGATGACGCGCGGGCTGGCGTTCCTGGTGCCTGGACGGGTCGTGGACCGCTAACGGCCCGTTGCGATGCCCTCGGACTCAGCCCACTGCGTGAGGTCGTCCTTGCGCAGCGCGGCCGCCAGCAGTTCGGGGAACTTGTCCGGGGTGCAGGCGAACGCGGGCGCGCCGAGGGCGTGCAGCTTGGCCGCGAGCTCGTGGTCGTAGGCCGGGGTGCCGGAGTCGCTGAGCGCCAACAGGTTCACGACCGTGACGCCGCTCGCGACGAGTTCGCGGACCCTTCGCTGCAGCTCGGTTTCCGACCCGCCCTCGTAGAGGTCGCTGATGATCACGACGACCGTGTCGGTGGGCCTGCGGACCTGGGTCTGCGCGTAGGCGACCGCGCGGTTGATGTCCGTGCCGCCGCCCAGTTGTGCGCTGAACAGCAGATCGACCGGGTCGCTGAGCAGGTCCGTCAGGTCGGCGACCTCGGTGTCGAACACGACGAGCCTGGTGGAGATCGAGCGGATGGATGCCAGCGCCGAGCCGAGAACCGCCGCGTGCACCAACGAGTCCGCCATCGAGCCGGACTGGTCGACGAGCAGGATCACGTCCCGCATCGCTGCCGTGCGGCTGCGCCTGCGGTGGCCGATCAGGTTCTCGACGATGACGGTTTTGTGCTGTGGCTGGTAGTTCTTGAGGTTCGCCTTGATCGTCGTCGCCCAGTCGACGTCCTGCAGCTGCGGCCTCCTGGTGCGCCTGGACCTGTCGACGGCGCCTCTCACCGCCTCGACCAGACGATCTTTCAACCGTTTCTCGATGTCCTCGACCACTTGGCGCACCACGGCTTTCGCGGTGTCGCGGGTGCGGGCGGGGATGGCGCGCGAGAGTTGCAGCAGGGTGCTGACGAGGTTCACGTCCGGCTCGACCGACTGCAGCAGTTCGGGTTCGAGCAGGAGCTGCTTCAGACCGAGCTTCTCGACGGCGTCGCGTTGCATGACCTGGACGACGGACGTGGGGAAGTACTTGCGGACGTCGCCGAGCCACCGGTGCAGCTGCGGGGAGCTGGCGCCCAGACCCGCGCCTCGGTCGCCGCCACCGCCGTACAGGCCCGTGAGCGCGCCATCGCGTCGTTGGTCGTCATCGCCGAGCTGAGCCACGTCTTCCGCGCTGGGGCCTAACAGGAGACGCCAGCGCCTCAGACGTTCTTCGCTCATTTGAGAGCTGCCGCCACTTCTTCGGCCGCGCGCATGACGTGTGGACCGACCACGTCCGCGTCGAGCTTCTCCAGGGCCACCACGCCAACGGAAGCCCTAAGACCGGGAACGCCGCGAACCGGAACCGCGACACCGTACGCGTTGGGCTGCAGCTCGCCCGTGGAGACGACCCAGCTGTCGACGGGCTGCGAGATGGCCCTGCCGGCCGCCCCGCGGTGCACCGGGTGGCGAGAACCCACCCGGTACGCCACGTGGAAAGCGGTCCACGACGGTTCGACGACCGCGACGGCCTGGGCCTCGGTGCCGTCCGCGACGGTGAGATGTGCGGTGGCGCCGACCTTCTCCGCGAGCTCTCGCAGCGCGGGGTTGGCCGCCATCCGGAGCTGGGGCAGGACGTTGGACGCGAGCCTGAGCACGCCGAGGCCCAGCCGCACCTTCGAGCCCTCCCGGCGCACGAGACCACGCGCCTGGAGCGGCACGAGAAGCCGGTAGACCGCGGCCCTGGACGCCCCGATGGCCGTGGCGAGCTCGGAGATCGAAGGTGCCTCCGACTCCGCCTCAGCGACCGCCTGGAGCAGCGCCAAGCCCCGTTCCAGGGTCAGCGAGCTCTCTTTCGTCGCTCCGACCATCACGCACTCCGAACTGTTCCCACCACCTCGGCGAGACCGACCACGGAGCCGCCTTCACCGGGAGCCGTCGCGGTCAGCCTGACCGTGTCGCCGTCCTCCAGGAAGGACCTCGTGGAGCCGTCGTCGAGCTTGAACGGTTCCTTGCCGCCCCAGCTGAGTTCGAGGAACGAGCCGCGCTCGTCCTTCTCCGGTCCCGAGACCGTGCCGGAGGCGAACAGATCACCTGGGCGAACGGTAGCCCCGTTGACCGTCATGTGCGCCAGCTGTTGCACAAATGACCACGACATCTCCCGGAACGGAGGCCGCGCGACGATGGTGTCGTTGAGCTCCACCGTGATCGTTATGTCCAGGCCCCAGGGCTGATCCGTGGTCAGGTAGTCGTGCAGCTTGTTCGGCAGCGGCGGCGTCGGGACGCGTGCAACTGAGAACGCTTCGAGCGGCGTGATCCACGCGCCGATCGAGGTGGCGAACGACTTGGCGAGGAACGGGCCGAGCGGCTGGTACTCCCACGCCTGGATGTCGCGCGCGGACCAGTCGTTGACCAGCGCGACGCCGAAAACGTGCTCGGCGGCCCTGCTCGTGGAGACGTTGGCGGCTTGTGGGCCACCGCAGACGAAGCCGACCTCCGCCTCGATGTCGAGACGCTCGGAGGGGCCGAACTTCGGGCCCTCGCTGCCGCGCTTCTGGCCGTTCGGACGCACGATCTCTCGACCCGAGACGTACACCGTGCCCGCGCGGCCGTGGTAGCCGATCGGGAGGTGCGTCCAGTTCGGGGTGAGCGCGTCGCCGTCGGGGCGGAACATCTTCCCGACGTTCTCGGCGTGGTGCCTGCTCGAGTAGAAGTCCACGTAGTCGCCGACCGTGAAGGGCAGCTTCGCGGACTCGATGCTCGTCAGCTCGGCACCCTTCGGCGCGGAGGTCGCGGTGACGATCTCCTTGAGCTTGGCACGCAGGACGCTCCAGACCGGGCGGCCCGCCTTGAGCAGCGGGTCGAGCGAGTCCGTTTGCAGGTACTCGCTGCACTTGCCCAGTGCGAGGCTCTTGAGGAGCAACGCCTGGTCGCCGACGCGGACGGCCACGCCCCCGTCGACGACGCCGTAGGGGAGGGTCTGCGGTCCGAACGGCTGGTCTTCGGTGAAGTTCGGGTCGCTGATCCAGCTCACAGCAGTCCAAGCCCCTCGAGGTCGGCGACAGGTTCGGCGAGCGAGCACGAGCCGTAGCTCGCGAAGACACCGCGGACGGCGTGCGCGGCCTGGTCGCTGAGCGCCTTGGCCTCGGCGGTGAGCGACTCGGCGTCGGTGTTCGCAAGTGCCTCGCGGACGTCGCGGCCGCTGAGGCTGCGGGCCGTGGCGACGAGGAGGTTGAGGAAGCCGTGGTGGGTGAAGTTCTGCTCGTCGGTGTAGCGGACGGCCTTGTGCAGACCCGCGGTCGCCTTGAACGCGACGCCGCCACCGCTGACGACGGCCAGGAAGTCCGCCACCTCGTCGACGCTCGGGAAGTTCTCCTGGGAGAGACCACCGCAGCGGAGCTTGGGCCAGCTGCCGTGCTCGATCACCCTGCGCACGCCGTCGAGCCACTCGGGGCCGCCGCGGCGTGGTTCCACGACGCGGATGACGTCCTCTGGCACGAACTCGGACACACGCTCGAGCCACACCTCGTCCACATCGGACGGTGCGGGCATCTCGACCATGCGCAGCGCCAGGAGCTCACTTCGGCTCTCGACGATGGACACGGCTTTCGGCACACCGCCGAGACCCGTGTCGATCACGAGGCTCAGCGCGATCGGCTTCGGTGGCTTGACCTTGATCAGCTCGGTGATCAGCTCGGCCAGACGGGACGCCGGGCACAGGAAAAGTCCCATGACACCGGACCACTCGCCGACTCGCCCGTCGAGGTGACCGCGCACCGCGTCGGGCATCGACGCGTTCCCCGGAGGGAACAACGCGGCATCGTCCACAAGCCTCGCGAGCAGGGGCGGAGTACCGCGCGGACCGGGCGCACGGAGTTCGACAGCGCTTGACACGGCTGACACGCTAGCTGGGTATCGGTAAGTGAACAAAGATGTCCGATAGTCGAACGCCTCCGGAGACGTCATGGCCTACTACCGCCAGGTCGGGGAGATCCCCCGAAAGCGCCACACCCAGTTCCGCAAACCGGACGGTGGGCTCTACGCGGAAGAGCTGATGGGGGTCGAGGGGTTCTCGGCTGATTCGGCCCTGTTCTACCACCGGTACCTGCCGACGGCGATCGTCAACGCGGAGACGGTGAAGGACGAGCGCGGCGGGGTGGCGCCGAACCTGCCGTTGAAGCCGCGGGCGTTCAAGACGCAGGACCTGACCTGGGCTTCTGACGACGTCGACGCGGTGACCGGGCGGCGCAAGCTGTTCGGGAATGCCGACGTGACCATTGGTTTTGTAGTCGCATCGGCGCCTTCTCCGTTGTACCGCAACGCTTTTGGTGACGAGCTGCTCTACGTGCAGTCCGGTGCCGGTGTGATCGAGACGATCTACGGGGCTCTTGAGGTCGGGGACGGCGACTACGTCGTGCTGCCGACTTCCTGCACGTACCGGGTCGTGCCTTCGTCGCCGATGGCGTTGCTGGTGCTGGAGGCGACCGGGCACATCGGGCCGCCCAAGCGCTACCTGTCGGCGAAGGGCCAGTTCCTGGAGCACTCGCCGTACTGCGAGCGGGACATCCGCGGGCCTTCTGAACCGTTGCTCGTCGAGGGCACGGACGTCGACGTGCTCGTGCGGCATCGTGCGGGGCTCACGAAGTTCACCTACGCGAACCACCCGTTCGACGTCGTCGGCTGGGACGGGCATCTGTACCCGTGGGCGTTCAACATCCGCGACTTCGAGCCGATCACCGGCCGTGTGCACCAGCCGCCGCCCGTGCACCAGACGTTCGAGGGGCCGAACTTCGTCGTGTGCTCGTTCTGCCCGCGCAAGGTCGACTACCACCCGCTGGCCGTGCCGGTGCCGTACAACCACGCGAACGTCGACTCGGACGAGCTGATGTTCTACGTCGGCGGCAACTACGAGGCGCGCAAGGGCTCGGGCATCGGCATCGGCTCGATGTCGCTGCACCCCTCGGGCTGCACGCACGGCCCGCAGCCGGGTGCGGTCGAGGCTTCGCTGGGTGTGGACTACTTCGACGAGACCGCGGTCATGGTCGACACGTTCAGGCCGTTGGAGCTCGGCGAGGCCGCGGAGGCCTGTGAGGACCCGGCCTACGCGTGGACGTGGGCCCGTCGCGGTCCGGCCTGATTTTCTGTCGGGGGTCCTCGCTAGTTTGGTTTCGTGAGGACACGAGCCGTTCCGATGCGCTGGCAGGGCCTGGGCAAGGCCCTGCCGGTGCTGTGGGGCCTCTACACGGGCTCGGGTTCGGTGCCTTATCGCGTGTGCGTCGACCTGGCGGCGGGCTCCGCGAAGTGCACGTGCCCGTCCCGCAAGTTCCCCTGCAAGCACGCCGTCTCGTTGCAGGAGCTCGACATCCCGGACGCTCTGCCGCCGGACTGGGTGGAGGAGTGGACGACTCGCCGGGCCACCCGCGAGCTCGACTCCTCGCCCGAGGCGGTGGCTCGCCGTCTGCGGGCGCGGGAGAAGACGGCTGATCGCCGGGCCGCGGCGATGTCGTCGGGCATCGACGGCCTGCGCGACTGGCTGCTGGACGTGGCTTCGGCTGGTGTGGCTTCTCTGCCCGGCCGGCCTGCTTCGTGGTGGCAGGCGTTCATCGCCCGCATGATCGACGCCCAGGTGCCCGGCGTGGCCGCGGCGGTGTCCGAGATCCAGGAGATCGTGGCGCGGTCCGGCCCGCGCTGGACGTCCGACGTGGCAGATCGCCTGGGCGGCTTGCACCTGCTGTGTTTCGTGCAGCCGCGCTCGCGCCTGGGCGTGACGATTCCGGAGGAGACCGTCCGGGCCGCTCCAGGTGTGTCGGACCGCTGGGTGGCCCTGCTGCGCCTGGAAACGGACGACGGCCGAGTCCGAACCGTCCGTCAGTGGTGCTGGGGCCGCGCATCCGGCCGCTGGGTGGTCGCCATTCGTCACTCCGCCGTCGGCGCTCCCGTTCCGCTGTTGCCGCACGGCCAGGAGTCCTCGGCGTTGGTGCATCCGTATCCGGGTTCTGATCGCGTGGCTCTGGGCGAGCTGTCCGGCTCCCGTCCGCCGGATGTCGTGCCGGCCCCTGATTCGTGGCGTTCGTCCTTGGCCTCGCTGGAACCGATGCTGATGGCCGACCCGTGGCAACGCCTGTTCCCGCTCGGGTGCGCCTCGGTCCGGTTGTGCGGCACCTCCCTGGTCGACTCGTCCGGCCACGGGCTTCCGGTCCGCGACGACAGCGGCCTTGACATGGCCCTCGCACTGACGGGCGGCGAGGCGTTCGATGCCTGGGGCCTCTGGGACGGCCACGCGCTCCGCCTGGGCGCCGTGACGGTCGGCGGCACCCTGGAGGTGGTCGCGTGACCACAAGCCCTCAGCGCGCCTCTCAGCGCCCTGTCAACGGCAACTGGCTCGCGTCCTCCAACTTCCTGGAGGTGCCGGCGTGAAGGCCGAGTGGTCCATGACCGTCCAAGACCTCCTCATCGGCACCGCGAGAGGCGGCGGCTCCCCGACCGACCTGCTGTCTTCCTGCGCGGCACTGGGCGTGGCCGCGTTCGGCGCCACCCTCCCCCAGGAGGCCGCCGCCGACCCGCTCCCCCCAGCCCCACCGGAACCGGCCGACCTCCCACGCCCCGCCGCCCGCGCGGTCCTAGAGGCGATCATGAGTGTCGACGACGAGGTCCTCCTCACCGAGTGGTGCGCCCTGGCCAAGGCCAACAACGTGGTGGCCGAACACCGCATGCTCCCCGCCCTGCTGGCCCTCGGCACCGCCCGCCCAGGCCTGCGCGCGGCGGTCGTCGAGGTCCTCGGCACCCGAGGCCGCTGGCTCGCCGGCACCCGCCCGGGCTGGTCCTGGGCGTCCGGCACCGCTCCGCTGGTCGACGAGGTCCCGCTCACCGAGATCCTCGACCTCCCCAGCGCCCAACGGGTCCGAGCCCTGCGCCGCAAACGCAAGTCCGACCCCGAGGCAGTCGGCGCCTTCATCGCGGCCGAGTTCGAGGACTCCCGCCGCTCGGCCGACCGCCAGGTCCTGATCAGCGCCCTCGAAACAGCCCTGAGTCCCGCGGACGAGTCCCTCCTCGAAACCGCGCTCGACGACCGAGCCTCCGCCGTCCACGACGAGGCCCTGCGCCTGCTCCGCAAACTCCCGACCTCGGCCCTGGCCGCCCGCGCCGCCGACCGCCTGGGCCGAGGACTCTGGCTCACCGGTGACGGCTTCGACGTCCAGACCGACGAGCTCTGGACCACCCAGCCCGATGCCGAGGAGCAACGCGACCTCATGCGCGACGGCTCGGAGAAGGGCGTGGCAGGCCGAATCCGAGCGGCCGCCGCGAGCGTTCCGCCGTCCTACTGGACCGCCCGCCTGGAAACCGACGACCGAGGCGCGGCCAAGGTCCTCCGCCGCGGCCCGTGGGCAGGCGCCCTCCTGCGAGGCATCGCCGACCAACTGGCCGCCGCCACCGACCCCCGCCCCTGGGCAGTGGCCGCCGCCGAAACCCTCACCGGCATGGAACAGCTGGAAATGCTCGCCGCCCTCCCCGCCTCGGTCGCGGAGCAGGCAGTGGTGGCCGTCTCGGTGAACTGGCACTACGACCTGCTCGACCACGCCTGCGCGCAACTCCCAGCCCCGTGGTCGCCGGAAACCACCAGGGCCCTCCTGCACCGCTACGCGGCCCTCCCGGACCCGCGCTGGCGTACGGGCCGCCCACCCGCCGTCCTGCTCGCGCGCGGCAACGCCGACCTGCTGGGCGCCAACTGGGAGGGCCTGACCCGCCGCTGGCCCGAGAACTCCCTGGAACTGGAAGTCCTCCGCCTGCGCATCCGCCTACGCGAGTCGTTCGCCCCAGCCGAGCCAGCACCAGCCGAGCCAGCGCCCACCGACGTCGCGCCCATCGGTCCTGCGGCCAACGCCTCCGCGGCGCCAGCTGCCACCGAGCCGCACGCCTCCACCGCCCCGGTGCCGACCGATGCCCCCGCCGCGCCGCCCGGCCGCACCGCGCCGCCTGCCCCTGCCACCGCCGAGCCGCACGGGTCCACCGTGCCAACCGGCCGCGCCGAGCCGGCTGCCACCGAGCGGCCCGCGCCCGCCGAGCCGCCCGACTCCACTCCGCCTCCCTCACCCGCCGCCGACCCCAGCTCCACCCCGCCACCCGCCGCCGACCCCGCGAGCGACACCGCCTGACCGCACCAGCACACTTCGAACCAAGG
>JAVXWK010001116.1:0-3956 GCA_032230575.1 Pseudonocardiales bacterium
TAGGCCAGCTCAAGGCTGAACCTCTGCTTTTCGGCGTCCACCATGAGGACCTTCACCTGCACCGAGGAGCCGACCTCGGCCTGCTGACCGTGCAGCAGCCCGTGGGCACCGGCGGGGTGCTCGATGAAAGAGCCGAACGGGACGGTCGAGACGACCTTCCCGGAAAAGACATCACCAACGTTGGGAAGCATTGCGCATCACCTCCTCTCCCAAGCGCGTTGTCCCAGAAAGAGATCACGCGCGGGGGTGGAGGGGCCCTGATCAAGTCAGGGCCGGGCAACCGTTCCGCTCACGGCACAAGGCCGACCCGGCAGTCATAGCGCAAACATTAGCCACCACAGGCCGTTGTCCGCAACGGAATCTAGACTCCGTCACATGCTGGAGACGTCCGCACGGCTGCTGAAGCTCCTCTCCCTGTTGCAGGTGCGGCGCGACTGGACGGGCCCGGAGCTCGCCGATCGGCTCAGCGTCGACGTCCGCACGATCCGCCGCGACGTCGACAAGCTCCGCAGCCTCGGCTACCCCGTCACGTCCCTGCCCGGCGCGGCGGGCGGCTACCAGCTCGGTGCCGGCGCGGAGCTCCCGCCGTTGCTGCTCGACGACGACGAAGCCGTTGCCGTGGCGGTAGGTCTGCGAACAGCCGCCAACGGCACGATCGCGGGCATCGAGGAGACGTCGGTCCGCGCGCTCACGAAGCTCGAACAGGTCCTGCCGAGCCGCCTGAGACGGCGCGTCCAAGCGCTCCAGGCGCACACCACTCCCCTCAGCAGCGCGGGACCGACCGTCCACTCCGAGACGCTCACGATCATCGCCGCCGCCTGCCGCGACCACCAGCAACTCCGGTTCACCTACACCCCAACACAAGGCGAGCCCGGCAAACGGCTCGTCGAACCCCAAGGTCTCGTGCACACCGGCAAGCGCTGGTACCTCGTCGCGTGGGACGTGTCCAAACAGGACTGGCGCACGTTCCGCGTCGACCGCATCCCCGGCGAACCGGCGCTCGCCGCCCGCTTCACACCCCGTGAGCCACCAGCGGAGTCCCTGGGCGAGTTCGTGTCCCGCCAGGTCTCCACGAACGTCTACACCTACCAGGCCGTGCTCACGGTCCACGCACCCATGCAGGCAGTCGCCGAACGCTCGTCGCCCATGTCGGCGGCGCTGGAACCGATCGACGACAACTCGTGCCTGATGCGCACCGGAGCCGACACGCTCGACCGGATCGTGTTCCACCTGATGTTCCTCGGCCTCGAGTTCGAGGTGCACGAGCCGCCGGAGCTGCGGGACCACGTCCGAACCATCATCGGACGGTTGCAGAACGCGATTAGAGTGCAAGGGTGACAGTGGACTTCGCCCAGGCGGCTGACCCGTTCCGGCGGGAGCTGCTCGCGCACTGCTACCGGATGCTCGGCTCGCTGCACGACGCCGAGGACCTGGTGCAGGAGACGTACCTGCGCGCGTGGAAGGCGTACGGCCAGTTCGAGGGCCGGTCGTCGGTGCGCACGTGGCTGTACCGGATCGCGACGAACGTCTGCCTCACCGCGCTCGACACCCGCACGCGCCGGCCGCTGCCGTTCGGGCTCGGCGCGAGTTCGACCGAGAGCGACCCGCTCACCCAGGACCACGAGATCCCGTGGCTGGAGCCGTTCCCGACCGATCCGGCCGCGATCGTCACCGAACGCGAGTCCACCCGGCTGGCGTTCGTCGCCGCGCTCCAGCACCTGCCGCCACGGCAGCGCGCGGTGCTGATCCTGCGCGACGTCCTCAAGCTCACCGCCGCCGAGACCGCCGACCAGCTCGACATGACCGTCGCGGCCGTGAACAGCGCTCTGCAACGGGCTCACGCGCAGCTGAAGGACCTCACCGAGGACGAGGTCACCGAGCCCGCGGACGCCAAACCACTGCTCGACAAGTGGGTGAAAGCGTTCGAGGCCAAGGACATCCCGGCGATCATCGGCATGTTCACCGAGGACGTCGTCTGGGAGATGCCGCCGTACCCGCAGTGGTACAGCGGTCCGGGGATGATCGCGTGGCACCTCACGAACCAGTGCCCGGCCGTGCCGCACGGCGCTCGCATGATCCCGGTGCAGGCCAACGAACAGCCTGCGTACGGCCTCTACCTGCGCGACGAGGACAGCGTGTTCCGGCCGTTCAACCTCCAGGTGCTGGAAGTGAGGAACGACCGGATCACGCACGTCTCGTCGTTCTTCGACCTCAGTCTGTTCCCGAAGTTCGGGCTGCCTTCGACCGCATGAACTCGGAGCGGTCCAGCGGCCGGTTCACCACGCGCATGTCGCCGATCCAGCCGTACAACGACTTCTCCACGATCCTGTTGTACGCATAGGCGCCGACGAGCCACGGGTCACCGGCCGTCGAGATGCCGCGCGACGGCGTGGACGGGTTACGCAGCAAGGGCGAGCCGTCCACGTACAACGTGGTGTGCACGCCGTTGTTGACCACCGCGACGTGCCACCACGTCTCGTAGGTCATCTCGTGGCCCCAGTTCGTCGACAGCCCCGGCAGGTTGCGCGGGAACACCGCCCACTGCAGGCTGCCGCCGCCTGCGAGGTTCAGCGTGGCGATCGGCTCGCTCGGGTCGTCGCCGGTCTTGCCCGCCGCGGAGCCGGGCGCGAGTTTCGTGAACAGGCCGCACCACGGGTGGTCGAAGTCCTCGGGCAGCTTGAGGAACAGCTCGATCGTGTAACCGCGCTCGAACGTCTGCTTGTTCAGCGGCGCACTGTCCACGGTGGACAGATGGCCGTTCTTGCCGAAGAACAACGAGCGATGTGACGGCGCGAACCGGTGGTGGTCGTCTCCAGCGGTCAACGAGCCCGTCTGCTTGAGGTCGTTCCCGTTGCCCGACAGGTCCTTCAGGCCCTCGCCGAGCCGCCAGTACGCGACCGTGCCGTGCACCAGGACGTCGCGAGCGGGCTGGGGAGCAGGCAGCACCGGCGGGTCGAACCGCGCGAACCGCTGCTCGAAGTCGATCGGCACGCTGAACCGGTCGACCGGCCCGGTCAGCTCGATCTCCTTGCGCTCCAACGGGTTGAGCGAGCGCTTGCCGAGCAGCCACGGCGACAGCGTCCGCACGTCGATCGTCTTGCGGTCCAGGTCGAAGTGGTAGAGCCGGATCATCGCGCCGCCACCGTAGTAGCGGTCCTGGTAGTTCGTGATGTGCACGTGGACGTCGTTGCCCGCGGCGTTGCGCATCGTCGCGCGCGCCGGCGGCCAGAAGTGTCCGTTCAGGGTCAGGAAGATCTGGTCGTTGTCCTTGATCAGCTCGTCCCACAGCTTGCGGCCGTAGTCGGACATCGTCGCGTTGCCCTCGCCGCCGTCGTAGACGAGCTCGTGCGTGGTGAGGATGACCGGCAGCTTGGCGTGCTGCTTCAAAACCGACCGCGCCCACTCGAAACCCTTGGCGGACATGCGCCAGTCGAGTGCGAGGACCAGCCACTCCTTGCCGGCGGCGCGGAACACGTGGAACGAGTTGTAGCCGTCCGTGCTCGCACCGCGAAACGTCGGCGAGCTCCGGAACCGCGACGGCCCGAACCTGTCCAGGTACGGCGTGCGGCCGCGCTGGTCGTCGGTGCGCGAGTCCGGCAGGTCGTGGTTGCCCGCGAGCACGCTGTACCCGACGCGACGCCGGTCGAGCACCTCGAACCGCTCGCTGATGTCGTCGATCTCGCTCTTCTGCCCGTTCTCGACGAGGTCGCCGAGGTGGCTGATGAAGACGATGTTCTCCGACCGCTGGTGGTCGATCAGGTACTGCAGCGTCGCCTTCAACGGCGCCGAGTCGCCGCGGTCCAGGTCGAACATGTACTGCGTGTCCGGGATCACCGCGAGCGTGAACCTCCGCGCCTCGGGGTCGGGCCTGCCTACGACAACGATGTCAGCCTGGGCAGAGCCGGGCGTGACCAGGGCAGCAGCAGCGGCAGTCGCACCAGTGCCGAGCAGGAACG